>NZ_JBGGKT010000009.1:0-239752 GCF_041287115.1 Mycobacterium sp. pV006
CAGGAGCCGGCGGCGCAGGCGGCGTCACACCACCAGCCGAACCCTCAACCGGCACACCAGGAGCCGGCGGCGCAGGCGGCGTCACACCACCAGCCGAACCCTCAACCGGCACACCAGGAGCCGGCGGCGCAGGCGGAGCGACATCACCGGCGGCAGCCGCGATCGGTGCGCCCGGAGCAGGTGGGACGGCTCCGGCCTCGCCGACAACCGGGGCACCGGCCGGAGGAACCGCACCTGACGCGCCCTCCACGGGGGCACCGGCCGCACCTGCGCCGGCGGCGTCACCACCGGCACCGATTCCACCGCCAGGTGCCGCGTCTCCGGCGGCCGCGGCGACTGGGGCGCCGGGAGCCGGGGCGCCCGGGGCTCCGGCGGCGCCGGCCTGACCGACCACAGGCGCTCCGGGAACGCCCGGCGCAGGAGGCGCAGGTACCGCAGCAGGCACGGCGGCGGCGCCACCTGGGGCTGGCGGCGCCGGCGGGGCGACCGCTCCGACGGGCACGGCGGCGGGACCACCGGGGGCGGGCGGCGCCGGCGGGGTGACCACTCCGACGGGCACGGCGGCGGGACCACCGGGAGCCGGTGGCAGCGGCGGAAGCGCCGTTCCCGCCTGGCCGACGGTAGGCAACCCGGGCGCCGGCGGAGCCGGCGGCGCAGGATTCCCCACGGGAGTCCCCACGGGACCACCCGGGACACCGGGTACCGGCGGCGATCCCGCGTTGACCGTCGTGGCGGACGGGCCTCCGGGGACGGGCGGCGTGGGCGGCACACCGCCGCCGGTGGTGGTCGAGGCGGGGGTGCCCGGGCCGCCGGGCACCGGGGGCGTTGCGGCGCGGACCGGCGTGGACGTCGAGGCCGGCGGACGCGGGGGCACCGGCGGAGTCCCCGCGCGCGAGTTGGTTGCCGGCGGGATCACCACCGGGGGTGCCGGCTCCCTCGGTCCCGCAGTCAGAGACGTAGCTGCCTGCTGCAATGCCTGAGGGATGTCGGCCGGCCGGGAGACCATTTGCTGCAGGATGCCCACGCACGGAACTCCGCCACGGGTCGGCGCTGCAGTTGCCAACGGGCTCAGCATCGGGGCACTCAAGAACATCCCCGCGCTGCCCATCATGACAACGACGATGCCCTTCTTGGTCCGTGACATGTGCTCCCAGTCCTTCTGCGTCGTGCTGTGCGAATCGCTTCCGCTTACTGGGCTTACTGAACCGACAATTTGTGAAAACACCGGCGCGACAATTTGGGCGTTACCAACCTGTTGCGAAGGAGAAGCTGTCCCGTCATAGGCGAAGGCCGGTGACCTGGGGAAACGCTGTCAGCGCAAAATTACACGGATGTGCTTTTGGGAGTGTCTCAGGGCAGGGGTGCGCGCCACTCGAGCGTGGTTCCGCCCTCGCCGTTGGGGCGCAGTTCGAAGACGCCGCCGACGTCCTCGGCTCTGCGTCGCAGGTTGTCCAGACCGCTGACGGTGACGTTCTCCGCCACCCCGCACCCGTTGTCCGAAACCTGAACGGTCAGATCGTCGTCGACGGTCACCACGACACTCAGCATCGACGCACCCGCGTGGCGGACGACGTTGCTGACGGCTTCGCGCACCACGGCTTCGGCGTGGTCGGCCAGCGTCGCGTCGACAACCGACAGCGGCCCGACGTACTGCACCGACGTCTTGAGGTCCGCTCCGGCGAAGTCGGCGATCGCGGCGTCGAGGCGCTGACGCAACCGCGTCACCCCGGAGGAGCCACCGTGCAGGTCGAAGATCGTGGTGCGGATTTCCTGGATCACGTCCTGAAGGTCATCGACGCACGCGGAGAGCCGTTCCCGGACCTCATCGGACCGCGCTCGCGCGACTGTCCCCTGCAGCGACAGACCGACGGCGAACAGACGCTGGATGACGTGGTCGTGCAGATCGCGGGCGATCCGGTCCCGGTCGCTGAGGACGCTCATCTCTCGCATCCGGTGTTGGGCGCTGGCCAGCTGCCATGCCAGAGTCGCCTGGTCGGCGAAGGCCGACATCATGTCCAACTCCTCAGCCTGAAAGAGTTGAGCACCAACCGGTCTCATCGCGATCAGCACACCCGCCACCGAATCGGTGGCCCGCAACGGTAGGACCAGGGCGGGGCCACCGCCGGTACCGGCGCCGACATCGAAAGTCCCGAACCGTCCTGAGACTCCCCCGACGAACGCCTCACCCACCGCGTTCCCCGACACCGGGATCCGTTGGGGGAACGCACTGTCGACGTCGCCGGCGGCAGCGACGACGGAAAGCTCGGTGACTTCCCGGTCGTTCGTGTCGGGATCGGCGGGAATCGCCACGAGGGTGGCCTTGGCTCCGCTGAGTTCCTGCACCTTCTCGGCCACCGAACGAAAGACGCCGGCGGGATCGGTGCCGGACAACAGGTCGGTGCCGATGTCGCGGGTCGCCTCGATCCAGGACTGCCGACGACGCGCCTGGTCGTACAGGCGCGCATTGTCGATGGCGATCCCGGCGGCCGCGGCCAACGCCTGCACGAGCACCTCGTCGTCTTCGCTGAACTGCTGACCGTCGCGCTTGTCGGTCAGGTAGAGGTTTCCGAAGATCTCGTCGCGGATCCGTACCGGCACACCGAGGAATGTCCGCATCGGGGGGTGATTCGGCGGGAAGCCGACCGATGCGTCGTGGCACGAGATATCTTCGAGGCGAATGGCTTTGGGCTGATCCATCAGCACACCCAGGACTCCGCGACCCTCGGGCAGGTGCCCGATCAGCTCGCTGGTGGCCTCGTCGATGCCCTCGTAGATGAACTCGACGAGTTCATGCCCGTCACCGCGTACGCCCAATGCCCCGTACTGGGCGTCGACGAGCTCGATGGCGGTGTGCACGATGGTGCGCAACGTGCGGTCGAGCTCCAGACCGGAGGTGACGGCCAGCATGGCTTCCACCAGCCCTTCGACCCGGTCGCGGCCTTTGATGATCTGCTCCACCCGGTCCTGGACCTCGGTGAGCAGTTCACGCAGACGCAGCTGGGAAAGCGTGGTCCGCACGGGCTCCGCTCCCCCGCCCCTCGGCTGCTCGATGCTCGTCTCCGCCACCCCTCCATGGTGCACCACCTGACGTGCGCACCCGCCCATATGGTGACCATTGACCCTGGCGATACGCAGCCGACGCAGGCATCGTGGAGGTGCGAACGCGAAGGAGGCCGTCATGTCCGCCCACTCAGTCCCGTCGGAGATCATTCTCGACGCACTGCAGTTGGCGTGCCGGGCACCGTCGTTGCACAACAGCCAACCGTGGCGCTGGGTCGTCGCACCCGATCGCGTCGACCTGTTCGCCGATCCGGCCCGGCTACTTCGCGGATCGGACGCCTCGGGCGGAGAAGCCCTGATCAGTTGCGGCGCCGCACTGCACCACTTCCGGGTCGCGATGGCGGCGGCAGGATGGGACACCTGGGTGCGCCGCTTCCCCGATGAGAACGACCGCCGGCACCTGGCCGCCGTGGACTTCACGCCGGCCGCAGCGGTCACCGATCACCAGAAGCGAAGAGCCGACGCGATCCTGCTCAGGCACACCGAGCGGCTGCCGTTGGAAGCCCCCACCGAATGGGACCGTTTGTCGGGTCTCGCCGAGACCGTGGCCGAGACCGGGTCGGTCAGGATCGACCATTTGGCAGACGAAGACCGGCCGACCGTCGCCGAGGCATCCCGGTTGGCGAACTTCCTGCGTGCCGGCGATCCGCTCTACCAGGACGAGCTCCACGTCGCGACATCGGATTTCGCGTCGCCGGAAGCGATCCCGGTGTCGGCGCTGCCCTCCTCGGATCAGCAGCGGCGCGTCGATGTGGGCCGGGATTTTCCGGCGACCACCAGTCACCGCCGGCACCCGTCGGTGAGCGAGGACCGATCGACGATTCTGGTGATCTCGACCGTCGAAGACACCGCCGAGAACGTACTGCGTTGTGGGGAAGCACTTTCGGCGGTCCTACTGGATGCGACCACCGCGGGTCTGGCGACGTGCACGGTCAGCCATGTCACCGAGGTGGCGTCGGGACGCGACGTCGTGGCTGCACTGCTCGACGACCGCGTCGTCCCGCAGGTGCTGGTCCGCGTGGGGCGCGTCGCCACGCTCGACCCACCCCCACCGGCCACTCCTCGGCGCCCGATCGGTGAGGTCGTGGAGATGCGAAGGGGCACACCGTGAGTGAGTCCCATGGCGCGCCCTGCATCGTTGTCGGCATCGACGGATCACCTTCGGCGGTCGACGCTGCTCTCTGGGCGGTGGACTACGCCGTCGGTGACGGCGTCCCGTTGCGGTTGGTCTATGTCATCGAACCGTCCGAGGACAGCAGCACGCCCGACCCGCAGGACCGGGCGCGCCGTCTGGCCACGGCGGAATTGGCGGTGCGATACGCCGTGACTGCCGTGGAGTCAGCCGACCGACCGGTCGACATCGAGATCGCGATCATGCACGGATCGCCGGTGCGGGTGCTGCTCGAGGCGGCCCGCACGGCCACGATGGTCTGCGTGGGCGCCCGGGGCCTGCGCCATGCCACCCGGGGACGCATCGGTTCCACGGCGGCGGCGGTGTCGGCAGGAGCGCACTGTCCCGTGGCGATCGTGCGCGCTCACCGCCCGCACAGCGCACGTGAGCGCGCTGTCGTCGCCGAGTACCACGACGTCTCCGCCGGCACGAGCGTCGTACGACGGGCGCTCGCCGAGGCCCACCGACGACACGCCGCGGTGCGGCTCATCGCTCCGCCGCGCGTGTGCGGTGAGATCGCGACCCGTGGATCCCGTCAGCTGTCACAGTGGTCGCACGACTACCCCGATCTCGACATCAGCCCGGTCAGCTGCACTGACACCCTGGACTATCTGCGCCACCACTCCGGGACGATCCAGCTGCTGGTGATCGGCCGTAACCGCACGGCCGGGGTGACCGAGGTGGTCGGCCCACCCGGCAATGCAGCCATGCGGGACACCGATTGTTCGATACTGGTGGTGTGAACCGCATACAGACCGGTCTGTCGTCATGGTGAAGGTGTTCCTGGTCGACGACCACGAGGTGGTCCGCCGCGGCCTGATCGACCTGCTCGGAGCCGACCCTGATCTCGAGGTCGTCGGCGAGGCGGGGTCGGTGGCAGAAGCACTCGCGCGGATCCCCGCCGCCCAGCCCGACGTCGCAGTCCTCGATGTCCGACTACCCGACGGCAACGGCATCGAGCTGTGTCGTGATCTGTTGTCGCAGATGCCGGATCTGCGCTGTCTGATGCTGACCTCGTTCACCTCCGACGAGGCGATGCTCGACGCGATCCTGGCCGGCGCCAGCGGCTATGTGGTCAAGGACATCAAAGGCATGGAGCTCGCGCGCGCGATCAAGGAGGTCGGGGCGGGACGTTCCCTGCTGGACAACCGCGCCGCCGCGGCGCTGATGTCCAAACTTCGCAACGATGATGAGCGCGCCGACCCGCTGTCCGGGCTGACCGACCAGGAACGTGTTCTGCTCGACCTCCTGGGCGAGGGATTGACCAACAAACAGATCGCAGCACGCATGTTCCTCGCCGAGAAGACGGTGAAGAACTACGTGTCGCGGCTACTGGCCAAGCTCGGGATGGAACGTCGAACCCAGGCGGCGGTCTTCGTATCGAAGCTCGACCGGGACCGCCGCCCGGGGGCGAGTCAGTAGATCGGGCTGCCGTCGAGCGCGGTCACGATCTCCGAGAGGTCGCGTCGCGGCGTCGACGGTAACGGATCGGCGTTCAGCGGCGCCCACCCGATCCGCAGCATGATCTGCGGATGCGCGTCGGCCCCGAACACGTCGGCGCGGACGGTCTCGCGGGTCTCAGCCACTTCCAGCGGCTCGGTGATCGGGCAGCAGGCCAGCCCCTGTGCGGTGGCGGTCAGCATGACGATGCTGGCGGCCTCCCCGGCGCGCAGGCGCGAGATCGCGTCGTCGGCGGCGGTACCCAGCGCGACCACGACGGCGTTGTCCTCGTCGGCTCGGACCCCCGGCGGCTGCGCCAACACGCCACCGGCGAACGAGCGCACCGGGATCGGGCCCGTGCCGTTGGCGCCGGGGACACTACGGGCAGGAACCCCGGCGCGCGATGCGTAGCGGCCGCTCCAGGTTGTCAGTTCGGCCAGGTACTCGGGGTCGGCGAGGTGCCGCGACGCAGCCGCGGTGACCAGGTGGCGCAGTGCGTCGAGATCGTCGATTCGGCGCAGGATGACCCCGGCGCGCGCGGCCCGCACACCCATCAGCGCGATATCACGACCGGGCACCGGCCAGGAGCTGAAGTGGCGACGGTCGGTCCGCCGGCGTGGGATCGCGGCCGCCAAGGCGACATCGAGCTCCGCGGCGGGATAGGGGTACAGGGTCAATGCCGCCAGATGGTTGGCGTCCGCGGGATCCGGGAAACGGCGGATCTTGGCCTGCCACCCCAGCGCCGCCAACGCGACGACACAGTGATTGAGGGCGGCCCCGCAACTGAGCATGAGGTCTCGGCCGTCCGGATCGGTGTGCGGCAGCAGCAGATCCGGGTTCGCGTACAGGTGCAGGCTCTGCTCCCCCACCCGCCACTGCCACGGCTGCGAATTGTGTACCGATGGGGCCCTGCCGGCCAGCGCCAACGCCGCACGCAGTGTCTCGGCATCGGGGAACTCTTCGTCCATCGTCGCCACCACCCTTTTCGAGTCCTCGTCGTTCACCTCTCAGGGTGCGTGGACCGGCGCGCGCCGACGAGAGCACAAAGACCTTTCCTCAGCGCGCCTGTCGTAGCCAGGCAGCGGTGTCGGGGGGCAACGCGTCCTCGACGCCCGGTGCCGACGCGAGGATCACCGTCGCCTCGGCCGGCAGTGCGACGTCGCGATCACCGGTGTTGACCCAGCACTGCAGATCGCCACGCCGGAACACCGCGACGTCCGCGCCGGTGTCGAGCCAGCACACCGGACCCGCATCTCGCCACAGTGCCGGTCGCAGCTGCAGTGCCCGCCGGTACAGGTTCAGCGTCGAGTCCGGATCACGGTCCTGCGCCTGCACGCTGTGCTGCGCCCAGTGCGCGGGCTGCGGTAGCCATGTCACCGCCTCAGGACGCGATGCGAATCCGTAGGGAACGTCACTTTCGGTCCAGGGCAACGGGATTCGACATCCGTCCCGGCCGACGTCGGTGAACCCGGACTGCGCCCAGGCGGGGTCCTGCCGGACCTCGTCGGGCAGATCCTCGATCTCCTCGAGCGCCAGCTCCTCGCCTTGGTAGATGTAGGCCGTCCCCGGCAGCGCGAGCTGGACGAGGGCTGCGGCGCGGGCGCGTCGGCGTCCGAGTTCGTGGTCGGGTTCCTCGTCGGACCAACGCCCGCGCTCCCAATCGGTTTCGATCAGGTGCGGCGGCTGAGAACGTGCGAATCGCGTCACCGTCCTGGTGACGTCGTGATTGGACAGCACCCAGGTGGGCGGGGCGCCGACCGACGCGGCGGTGTCCACGGCGTCGTCGATCACTTTGCGCAACAGGGTCGAGCGCCAGGGGGTTCGCAGGAAATCGAACTGGAACGCGGTGTGCAGTTCGTCGGGACGCAGGTAGCGCGCCAGGCGTTCGTTGCCGTCCACCCACGCTTCGGCGATGAAGATGCGCTCGGGGGTGTAGCGGTCGGCCACGGCCCGCCACCCGCGGTAGATCTCGTGCACCCCGTCCTGGTCCCATGCCGGGTGACCCGCGCGGTCCTGGACGAGCGACTGTGCGGTGTCGACGGACTCGTCGGCGTCAGGGAGCCCGTCCTGCTTGACCAGACCGTGCGCCACGTCGATGCGGAAACCGTCCACGCCGCGGTCGAACCAGAACGCCAGGATGTCCTCGAATTCTGCACGCACCTCGGGGTTTTCCCAGTTGAGGTCCGGCTGGCCCGGCGCGAACAGGTGCAGGTACCACGACCCATCGGCGAGCTGCGTCCAGGCCGGCCCACCGAACACGCTCTGCCAGTTGTTGGGCGGTTGCGCGCCGTCCGGGCCGCGACCGGCGCGGAAGTGGTAACGCTCGCGGGCTCCGGGTTCGTCGGCCAGTGCGGCGCGGAACCATGCGTGCTGATCGGACGTGTGGTTGGGCACGATGTCGAGGAGCACGCGGATGCCCACGCGGTGTGCCTCGGCGATCAACTCCTGCGCATCGGCCAGGGTGCCGTAGGCCGGTTCGATGTCCCGGTAGTCGGCGACGTCGTAGCCGGCGTCGGCCATGGGCGACGGATACCACGGGTTGATCCAGATCGCGTCCACCCCCAGGCCGGACAGGTAGGGCAGCCGGTCCCTGAGCCCGACGATGTCCCCGATGCCGTCACCGTCACCGTCGGCGAAGCTGCGGATGTAGACCTGGTAGACGACGGCGGTCTGCCACCACGACGTGTCTGCAGCGGGCACGACTCTCCTGACTTCTACGCGGACTCCGATCCCCCAGCCTTGCGGGCCGCCCCGGGTGTGTCCACCCGGCATGGGCGCCATCAGACCGATCCTCCGCTGACCTTGTGAGGTGTGACACACTCGACACGTACCGAATGTGCTGCCTGTGACCCCTATCGGGGGCCACGGTGTCATGTACGAGGACAAACTTCATAAACGAGGACGTGATGAAACGAAACCTGTTCGCCCGCGGGCGACGGCGTCGCGCAGTCGCGCTGGCCAGCGCACCCCTGGTCGCCGCGTCACTGTTGTCCGGTTGCGGCAGCGAGGGCGGCCCACCGACGCTGACGTGGTACATCCTCCCCGACAACGGTGGCTCCGTCGCACGGGCGCAGGAATGCGCCGACGGCTCCGGCGGCGCGTACCAGGTCCGCATCGAAGCCCTCCCCAGCACCGCGACAGCTCAGCGCGAACAGATGGTGCGTCGACTGGCCGCCGGCGACTCCTCGATCGACATCGTCAGTCTCGACGTGGTGTTCACCGCCGAGTTCGCCAACGCCGGGTTCCTGAGGCCCTACACCGCCGACGAAGCCGCACGGCTGACCGCGGGCATGCTGCCCGCTCCGGTGGAGACGGGCACCTGGGACGACCAGGTCTACGGGGTGCCCTACAAGTCCAACGCTCAGCTGCTGTGGTACCGCAAGTCGCACGCCGCGGCCGCCGGGGTGGATCCGGCCGCACCCACCTTCACGTGGGACGAGATGATCAAAGCCGCTGTGGCACAGAACAAGAAGGTCGCCGTGCAGGCGCAGCGCTACGAGGGTTACACGGTGCTGATCAACGCCCTGATGCTCTCGGCGGGCGGGGAGCTGCTGCGGGACGTGGAAGCAGGCCGCGACGCCACCCCGGCGATGGCCGGCCCTGCCGGGGACAAGACCGCCGAGATCATCGGCAACCTGGCCCGGTCGAGCGCAGCGCCGACCGACATGTCCAACGCCTCCGAGGAGCAGGCCCGCGCCAACTTCCAGTCCGACCAGGGCATGTTCATGGTCAACTGGCCCTACGTGCTCGCCGCGGCGCGCACCGCCGCCAAGGACGGGACGCTGCCCCAGGAAGTCGTCGACGACATCGGCTGGGCGCGCTACCCGCGGGTGGCGCCCGACCGTCCCAGTGCTCCCCCGCTGGGCGGTGCGAATCTCGGTATCGGTGCGTTCACCGAGCATCCCGAGGAGGCCGTCGCGTTCGTCGAGTGCGTCAACGCACTACCGAAAGCCACGCAGTACATGCTCGACGAGGGCGAACCGTCACCGTATGCCGCGACCTACGACGACCCTGCCCTGCGCGCGGAGTACGAGAACGCCGACCTGATCCGGGAATCCATCGCCGACGGCGGACCCCGTCCGCTGTCGCCGTTCTACACCGACATCTCCGGAGCGGTACAGCAGACCTGGCATCCGCCGGCCTCGGTGAATGCCGAAACCCCGGAAAGGACAGACCAATTCATGGCTGACGTGCTGGCGGGGAGGCGGCTGCTGTGACCACACTGCAGGATCCGCCGCTACAGAAGGAACCGGGAAAGTCCGCGCTCAGTGAGCGGGCCAAGGGGGAACGGCGGCTCGGTCTCTACCTGACGGCGCCGTCGTATGTGGTGATGCTGCTGGTCACCGCCTACCCGCTGGGCTACGCGCTGGTGCTCAGTCTCTACAACTTCCGGCTCACCGACCCGGAGGGGCGCGAATTCGTCGGCCTGAGCAACTACGGCGTCATCCTCACCGACCCGGTCTGGTGGAACGACTTCGTCACCACGCTGGTGATCACGGTGGTCACCGTCGCCATCGAACTCGTGCTGGGCTTCTGGTTCGCGTTCGTGATGCTGCGCATCGTGCGCGGGCGCGGACCGCTGCGGACCGCGATCCTGATCCCCTACGGCATCGTCACCGTCGTTTCGGCGTTCATCTGGCGCTACGCGTTCGCCATCGACTCCGGCTTCGTCAACCAATGGCTCAACCTGACCGACTTCGACTGGTTCGGTGACCGGTGGTCGGCCATCTTCGTGATCTGTCTGTCCGAGATCTGGAAGACGACGCCGTTCATCTCGCTGCTGCTGCTGGCCGGTCTGGTACAGGTGCCCGAGGACATGCAGGAAGCCGCCAAGGTGGACGGCGCCACTGCGTGGCAACGGTTGTGGAAGATCACGTTGCCGAACATGAAGGCCGCCATCATGGTCGCGCTGCTGTTCCGCACGCTGGATGCCTGGCGCATCTTCGACAACCCGTATGTGATGACCGCAGGCGCGAACAACACCGAGACCATCTCGTTCTTGGCGTACCGACAGAACGTCACATTGGTCAACCTCGGGATGGGCTCGGCGGTCTCGGTTCTGCTGTTCCTGTCGGTGGTCGCGATCGCGTGGATCTTCATCAAGGTCTTCCGAACCGACCTCTCGCAAGTCAGGGGTGACCAGTGACCAAGAACACCAAGTGGTGGACGATCGCCGGCATCGTGATCGTCATCTACAGCTTCGCGCCGATGCTGTGGATGATCAGCCTGGCCTTCAAGCCGCCGTCGGACATCGTCTCCGGCAACCCGCAGTTCCTGCCGAGCACGTTCACTCTCGACAACTTCGCGCAGATCTTCAGCCAGCCCCTGTTCACCCGGGCGCTGATCAACTCGATCGGCATCGCGATCATCGCGACGATCATCTCGGTGATCATCGCGATGTTCGCCGCCTACGCCATTGCACGGTTGGAGTTCCCGGGCAAGAAGATCCTGCTGTCGCTGGCGCTGGCCATTGCGATGTTCCCGCAGGCCGCACTGGTCGGCCCGTTGTTCGATATGTGGCGTGGCCTGGGCATCTATGACACGTGGCTCGGGTTGATCATCCCGTACCTGACGTTCGCTCTGCCGCTGTCGATCTGGACCATGTCCGCGTTCTTCCGCCAGATCCCGTGGGAGATGGAGTATGCGGCGCAGGTCGACGGCGCCACCCAGTGGCAGGCGTTCCGCAAGGTGATCGTGCCGTTGGCGGCGCCGGGGGTGTTCACCACCGCGATCCTGACGTTCTTCTTCTGCTGGAACGATTTCCTGTTCGCGATCTCGCTGACCTCGACCGACAACGCACGCACGGTCCCCGCGGCACTGGCGTTCTTCCAGGGCGCCTCGTACTTCGAGTCACCCGTGCCCTACATCATGGCGGCGTCGGTCATCGTGACCATCCCGGTCGTCATCCTCGTCCTCATCTTCCAGCGGCGCATCGTCGCCGGCCTGACCTCCGGAGCAGTGAAGGGATAGCCATGGCAGCAATCACCCTGCGCAACATCGTCAAGAAGTACGGTGACGGCTACCCGGCCGTCAACGACGTCAGCCTCGACATCGCCGACGGCGAGTTCATGATCCTGGTCGGGCCGTCGGGGTGCGGCAAGTCCACCCTGCTCCGGATGATCGTCGGCCTGGACGACATCACCTCCGGTGATCTGTTGATCGGCGACAAGCGGGTCAACGACAAGGCCCCGCGTGATCGCAACCTCGCGATGGTGTTCCAGAACTACGCGCTCTACCCGCACCTCACGGTGTTCGAGAACATCGCGTTCCCGCTCCGATTGGCCGGCAAGCTCTCCGACGACGAGATCCGCAAGCGGGTCACCGACGCGGCCGACACCCTCGAGCTCGGCGAGCATCTGGATCGCAAGCCGGCCAACCTGTCCGGCGGTCAGCGCCAGCGCGTGGCCATGGGGCGCGCGATCGTTCGCGAAGCCGACGCGTTCCTGTTCGACGAGCCGCTGAGCAACCTGGACGCGAAGTTGCGTGGACAGATGCGCACCGAGATCCTGCGGCTGCAGCGCAAACTCGGCGTCACCACGGTGTACGTCACCCACGACCAGACCGAGGCGATGACCCTCGGCGACCGCGTCGCGGTGCTGAAAAAGGGTGTGCTGCAACAGGCTGCGAGTCCACGCGAGCTCTACGATCAGCCCGTGAACCTGTTCGTGGCCGGCTTCATCGGCTCCCCGCCCATGAACTTCGTACCGGCGCGGGTGAAGGGCGACCAGATCGAGCTGCCGTTCACCACCATCCCCCTGCTCGACGAATGGCGTGGCGCGCTGGGTGAGCGCAAGGACGACGCGGTGTACATCGCGGGGATCCGTCCGGGTGCCTTCGAGGACGCCGAGTTCGTCGACGCCGACAAGAAGAGCCGCGGCGTCACGTTCGACGTCAAGATCGACGTCACCGAGTGGCTGGGTAACGAGCAGTACGCATACGTGCCGATGGAGGCCTCCGCGGAGATCTCCGGGCAACTCGAGCAGTTGGCCCAGGATCTCGACAGCGAGCAGTTGCGCGACCAGATCGTCGTCGAGCTCGATCCGATGAGCCGGGTCAGCGCCGGCGACAACGCGACCTTGTGGCTGGATGCCCGTCGCCTGCACCTGTTCGATCCGCAGACGGGAGAGAACCTGACCCGGGTCGGCGAGTCGCGCGGACGGCACGCCGCACCGACGGGCTGAGCGTAGGCCGATGGCCGCTCCCGAGTTGCGGCTGCGGGCCCCCCGTCCGGGACTGGTCGCGCTGCCGTGGGAGCGCGCTCTGGCCGAATGGTCGGGGCCCGAGGTGGTGCTGCGCACGCTGCCGGTGGGGCCCAGCCGGCACCTGGTCCGCTTCGTCGAGTCCGACGGTGCGCTGTGGGCGCTCAAGGAACTCCCGCCGCGCATCGCCGCGCGCGAGTACGACGTACTCCGCCGGCTGGAGACCATGGGACTCAACGCGGTTCGGCCGGCCGGAGTGGTGGTCCAGCCCGACTTCGACGCGGCCATCCTGGTCACCCACTACCTCGAGTCGTCCTGGCAGTACCGCCGACTGTTCATGCGGCTACCACCGGACGCGCCCAAACACCGGGCTCGGTTGTTCGACGCGTTGGCCACCCTGTTGGTGGAGTTGCACCGCCACGGCGTGTTCTGGGGTGACTGCTCCTTGGCCAACACCCTGTTCATGCGTGACGGCCAGGCGCTCCAGGCCTTCCTGGTCGACGCCGAGACCAGCGAGGTCCATCCTCGACTGTCGAACGGTCAACGCGCCCAGGACATCGAGATCACCGTCGAGAACGTGGCCGCGGGCCTGCTCGACGTCGCGGCCAGCATCGGCCGTGACGACCTCGACGCGGCCTTTCTGCAGGAGGCCCTCGGTCTGCGCGATCGCTACGAGCAGTTGTGGGAATTGCTGCACGCCAAGCCGACTTTCGGCTTCACCGACCGTTACCGCGTGGAGGGCACCATCCGCAGGCTGAACGAGCTGGGCTTCGCCGTCGACGAGGTGTCGCTGCAGCCGGTCAGTTCCGGCGCCGAGGAACTGCGCCTGCACGTCACAGTCGGCGACCGCAGCTACCATGCCAGCGAGCTGCGGCGGCTGACCGGGATGAGCGTCGGTGAGGGACAGGCGCGCATCCTGCTCGGTGACCTGCACGCCTACCGCGGTCAGCTGTCCCGGGAAGCCGGCTACGACGTCGACCTGTCCACGGCCGCACAACTGTGGTTCATGGAGGTTGCCACCCCGATGATGCATCGCGCGCATCAGGCGATCGGCGCCACCGGGTCCCCGATCCAGGCGTACTGCGATCTGCTCGAGGTGCGATGGCTGCTCTCCGAGCAGGCGCAGCGCGACGTCGGCACCGAACGTGCGTTGCAGGCGCTGTCCCGCCAGGCCGTCCCCGACGAGTCGGCCGCCCAGCTGCGGGTGGTGGAGATCCCGACCGAGCCCTTCTCGGTTCTCGACGACGATTGATCCGTTAATGCGGATAGTATCGCCCTATGAATCCTCATCTGCGGACGAACTGATGGTTCCTGCGATCCGCATCAAGGAGGCCGCGGCGCTGCTCGGCGTCAGCGACGACACCGTGCGCCGCTGGGTGGATACGGGCGCCCTGCCGTCGACCAAGGACGACGCGGGCCGCAAGGTCATCCCGGGTGAGGACCTGGCGCAGTTCGCCCGCGAGCAGGCCGCACCGCCGCCCGACCCGCTGGGAGTGGGCAGCTCAGCCCGCAATCGACTGGTCGGCCTGGTCACGAAGGTGACCGCGGACAGGGTGATGAGCGAGGTGCAGATGCAGTGCGGCCCGTTCACCGTGGTGTCGTTGATGAGCAGCGAGTCGGTCAAGACGCTCGGCCTCGAACCCGGTGTGGTCGCGGTCGCGGTGGTCAAGGCCACCACCGTGATCGTCGAAACCCCCGAGGGCACGTCGTGACAGCGCCGCGCCGGTGGTTCGCCCTGGCCACGGTCGGCACGGCGGTCCTGGCCGGGTGCTCGTCACCGCAACCGGACACCCGCACCGTGACCGTGTTCGCCGCAGCGTCGCTGAAATCGCCGTTCGCCGAACTGGGCGCGATGTTTCAACGGGAAAACCCGGGCACCAGCGTGACATTCAACTTCGGCGGCTCGTCGGACCTCGTCGCGCAGCTGGCCCAAGGCGCGCCCGGGGATGTGCTCGCGACCGCGGACTCGGCGACGATGACCGCCGCGGTCGACGCCGGGCTCGTGTCGGGCGCACCCGTCGACTTCGCCGCCAACGTCCTGACCATCGTGACGTCGCGAGCAAACCCGAAGAACATCAACGCGTTTGCCGACCTCGCCGCGCCTGGCCTGGCGGTGGTGGTGTGCGCCCCGCAGGTGCCGTGCGGGGCAGCTACCCAGCGGGTCGAGCAGATCGCGGGTGTCGCGCTCACGCCGGTCAGTGAGGAGTCAGCGGTCACCGACGTGCTCGGCAAGGTCACGACCGGGCAGGCCGACGCCGGACTGGTCTATGTGACCGACGCCCGGGCCGCCGGCGACGCGGTCCACACGGTGCCGATCCCGGAAGCCGAGGACGCGATCAACACCTACCCGATCGCCGTGCTGGCAGAATCGGACAACCAGACCGATGCACGCCGGTTCGTCGATCTGGTCACCGGTCCGAGCGGTCGAAAGGCCGTCGCTGCAGCGGGTTTCATCACCCCATGAACAGACGTCGCGTCATCGGGGAGGTGCCGGTCGGGTTGCCGGCCTGGATCTATGTGCCGGCGCTGGCGGGCGCGGTCTTCGTGGTCCTGCCACTGGTGGCGATGCTGGCGCGGATCGACTGGCCGCAGTTCGTGCCGTTGGTCACCTCGGAGTCCTCGCGGGCAGCGTTGCTGTTGAGCCTCGAGACCGCGGCGGCGAGCACCGTCGTGTGCCTGGCCGTCGGCGTGCCGATGGCCACGGTGCTGGCGCGCAGCACCTTCGGCGGCTGGAAGTACCTGCGACCGTTGATCCTGCTCCCCTTGGTCATCCCACCGGTGGTCGGGGGTATCGCGCTGCTCTACACGTTCGGGCGACAAGGTCTGCTCGGGCACGAACTCGACGTCCTCGGCATCCGCATCGCGTTCACCACCGCCGCCGTCGTGCTCGCGCAGTCCTTCGTGTCGCTGCCGTTTCTGGTGGTCAGCCTCGAAGGGGCGCTGCGGTCGGCCGACACCCGCTATGAACAGGTCGCCGCCACCCTGGGTGCCCGCCCTACGACCGTGCTGCGAACGGTGACCCTGCCGTTGGTGCTGCCGGGGTTGGCGTCGGGAGCGGTGCTGGCGTTCGCGCGGTCGCTCGGAGAGTTCGGCGCGACACTAACTTTCGCAGGCTCCCTGCAGGGGGTGACGCGCACCCTCCCCCTGGAGATCTACCTGCAGCGCGAGACCGACGCCGACGCCGCCGTCGCATTGTCGGTGCTGCTGATCGCGGTCGCCGCCGTCGTGGTGCTCGCCACCGGCCGGCGACGGCTTGCCGGTGCGCTGTGAACGGGCTGCGCGTCCGGGCGCGGCAGGACCGCCGCGGACTCGACGTGGACTTCACCGTCCACAACGGCTCGGTCCTTGCCGTCCTCGGCCCGAACGGGGCGGGGAAATCCACGGTGCTGCAGATCATCTCCGGACTGCTCGGCCCCGACGCCGGCCGGGTACAGCTGGGTGCGCGGACACTGACCGACACCGAGACCCGCACCTTCGTTGCACCCCATGACCGGGGTGTGGCCCTGTTGTCCCAGCAGCCGCTGCTGTTCCCCCACATGTCCGTCGCCCGCAACGTCGCCTACGGACCGCGCTGCGCCGGCGCACCGCGCTCGGCGGCCCGCGCCACCGCGCAGCACTGGTTGGCGGCCGTCGGGGTAGCCGACCTGGCCGACCGGCGCCCGACCCAGTTGTCGGGCGGGCAGGCCCAACGGGTCGCCCTCGCGCGGGCGCTGGCCACCGACCCGGAACTGCTGCTGCTCGACGAGCCGATGGCCGCACTGGACGTGACGGCGGCACCCGCGATGCGCCGGCTGCTGCGTACGGTACTGCGCGAACAGAAACGAACCGCCGTCGTCGTCACCCATGACGTGATCGACGCGCTCGCGATCGCGGACTGCGCGGTCGTCATCGAAGCGGGCAGGATCGTGGAGAGCGGGCCGGTACGTCGCGTCCTGACCACCCCGCGCAGCGATTTCGCCGCGCGTCTGGCCGGGCTCAACCTGATCTCCGGCACCGTCACCGCGCAAGGCATCCTGGAAACGTCGTGGAAGACCAGCCTTTCCGGTCGGGGCGAGGTCGATCCCGGGGCTGCGGCGGTGGCGGTGTTCGCGCCGAGCGCGGTCGCGGTGCATCTCGACCGGCCGCACGGCAGCCCCCGCAACGTGTTCGCGGTGACCATCGAAACCATGGACGTCCAGGGGTCTGTGGTGCGCATCCGGGGCGGCGAGTTGCCCGACGGCACCGCCGGACCCGCCGCCGACGTCACCCCGGCCGCCGTGGCCGATCTCGAACTGCACCCGGGAAAAACGGTGTACTTCGCGGTGAAGGCCCAGGAAATCGCAATTCATCCCGCAGACGCGGACTGACGCCATCGGCTATGACGACTGCCAGGGACGGTGCCAATGGTCGCAGGCCGCGACCTCGGTCAGCGGTTTGCGCCGTACGACGTGATGGGCACCCCTCGGCCAGCCGACGGTGAGCAGCGTCGCCACCTTCCAATCCTCGGGTATGCCGACGAGCTCGCGCAGCTCGCTGTCGCACGAGTCCTGCCACAGCGTGATGGCTGCACCGAGGCCCTGCGCCCGCGCCGCCAGAAGGAAGTTCTGCACCGCCGGAAAGATCGAGCCGCCTTGTTGCAACTCGGTGGTGCCGCGCTGCGGTTGAACGCAGAACAACACCAGAGCGGGTGCGTTGCCACCGACGCGCATGTGTTCGGCCATCGTACGAATGGTCCGCGACTTCGGATCGTCGGCGGTCTCGTCGGGTTCGGCCAGACGATAGAAGTCCTTCATCACCTCCCACGTCCGATGCGCAGCCGAGGTCACCACGCTGCGTACCTGCGGCGAGTTGAGCACCACGAACTTCCACGGCTGCTGATTACCGCCTGACGGCGCCCAGGAAGCTGCTTGCAGACACCTCTCCAGCACGTCAGCGGGGACCGGTTCGTCCCGGTATCGGCGAACGGCCGTCGCCGAGTTCATCACCGTCCACAGATCGTCGGAGACCGGTGGAGCCTCGCCGCTCATGCCTCCGCCGAACGCGGCAGCACGCCCTGCCAGTTGCCGCCCCGCATCGGACCTGTGATCACCGGCAGGTCCAGGGTGGACAACAGACCTGGTTTCGCAGCCACCACGGCAGGGATGGCGTTCAGCTCACGCATCACCGTCGCATACGTCAAACCGCGCAGATTGCTTCCGCGACCATGCATCTCGATGTCGACGGTGTAGGTCGGCATACCCTCGACGATCACGCGGTAGCCGCCGTGGGGCGACGGATGCTGGGGCCAGTCCGGAGCCGACTGTTCCCCCATCCTGGTGAAGTGCTCCAAGATGACGCGTTCTTCGCCTTCGACGACACCGGCGAGCCGAAAGCGCATGGCTCCCATCGTGCCTGCTTCCACCCAACCGGACGCCACCTCGTAGCGTTCCGTGGCGATCCAGGGTTCGATCTCGGTGTCCACCCGGTCCAGCGGGAGACCCAGTCCGTCGGCCACGATGTGCACCACCGGCGCCCACAGCGCGGCAAGCCGCTGTTGATCCAACAGCGGAGCGGGGAAATCCGGCGGGTGACCGAAACCCATGAAGTCGAACATGATCTCGGGCTGATTGATCCCGCCGTAGTCCAGGATCTCTTGAGTGGTGACGGTGTCGACCCAGCTGCTGAACCCTGACATCACCAGCGGGATGACGTCATTGGCCCATCCGGGGTCGACCCCACTGTTGAACAGACTGACGCCGCCCTCTCGGCACGCCGCTTCGAGCAGCGTGACCGTCTCGACGTCGGCGGCCGGTGGATAGCACAGGGGCACCAACGATGTGCAGACGACATTCTTGCCCGCACGCAGACAGCGAGCGACGTCCTCAGCCGCGTCCCGGTAGCGGTAGTCACCAGACGCGAAGAACGCGACCACATCGGCGTCCACCGACAGCGCCGCCTCGACATCACGAGTGGCGATCACACCCGTTTCCGGCATCCCACAGAGCGCCCCGGCGTCCATTCCGTCCTTGGCTTCGGAGTGAACGATGAGCCCCACCAACTCCAGACCGGGATGGGCGATCACGGCGCGCAATGCGCCCACGCCGACCTGTCCGGGACCCCAGAGGATTACGCGATACTTGCGATTATCGGCCACGGGGTACCGTCGTCAAGAGGTCACGGAGGTTGGCTCCCATGATGCGTTCGACCACCGGTGGCTCCAATGCCGCGATCTCCGGGGTGAGCTCGGCCGGCTCGGCGAGTCCTTCGGGATGCGGGTAGTCGGACCCGAACAGCACCCGGTCGGCGCCGATGAGGTCGATCAGCCCGGTCATGTCCTCTTCGTGAAAAGGGTTGACCCAGACGTGCTCTCGGAACTGTTGGACAGGATCGACTGCGAACTCCGCAGGCATCTTCTTGTAGACGCGGTCGAACAACTCGATCAGCCGTGGAACCCAGTTGCCACCGTTCTCCACCACGCCGACGCGCACTCCGGGGTGGCGGGTGAACACCCCGTGGGCCACCAGCGCTGCGCAGGTGTCGAGGATCGATCGCGCGTCCTCGTAGACGATCGTGCGAAACGCGTCCGGTTTGAACGGCGTGTATTCGGCGCCCGCTCCCTCCCAGTCTCTGCTGTAGCGGTCATACCCCGAGTCACAGGCATGCATCAGCACCGGAATGCCGTGGTGTTCGACGCGGCTCCAGAACGGGTCGAAGTAGGGTTGCCCCATCGAGGTGGTGTGGCCGGACACCGTGGCCACGGGCCGCGGGTTCACCAAGACCGCGCGCGCCCCCCGCTCCACGCACCAGTCCAGTTCGGCGACGGCCTTGTCGACATCCGGCAGCGTGATCACGGGTGTGGCGAAGATGCGGCCTTGATAGTCGAACGTCCACTCTTCGAACAGCCACTCGTTGTAGGCGTGGACGACAGCGTGGGTCAGCTCGATGTCGTCGAGCATGCGCTCTTCCAGCATCCCGCCGGTGGTCGGGAACATCACGCATGCCTGGATGCGCTGGGAGTCGAGGAGCTCCAGCCGCTCCTGCGCCCGTCGGAACGAGTCCGGGCACGCCATCGGCTTGGCAAGCTCGCGAGGACTCTTGCCTTCCGGGTTGATACCGCGGAAGTAGTCGGCCCAGGCGCCCGGCGAAGCCACGACTTCGTAAGTCGGGTTCGGGATGGTGTCGGTGAGCCGACCCTTGATCATCAGCTTGGTGTGTCCGTCGACCTGGATCCATTGGATGGCACCGCGGTACTTCTTGGGCAGGTGACGGGTGTAGGCGTCCGGCGGTTCGTACAGGTGGTTGTCGGCGTCCCAGATTTCCAAAGCTTCGGTCATTCTGCGGAGTCCTTTCATCGACTCCGAGAATATATCCTCTCAATTGAGGATAGTCACGTTTTCGTTGCGTGCGGAAGGGTCGGCGCCGGTGGCGCGGTTGTGGGACTCAGCCCGTCATCTTCTTGGGTCGACGAGCCGACGTGGTCTGCGTCGCAGCCCTGGTCCGCCCCTTGGGCTTCTCCTCGATGGGCGGGCTCACCGCCTGCTTGCACCAGGCCCAGAGTTGGTCTTCGGTCAGTTCCGCACCCTTGACCCCCAGCTGGAAAACTCCGATCTGGGCCAGCGCGATGAGAGTGGAGTTCAGCAGAGTGGTCAACTGTGCGGGCGTGAGGTCTTTGCGTATCAAGCCCGCGCGCGAGCATGACGTGAGGATCTTCGTGAGCAGCTTCTGGTGCGGTTCCCAGATTTTGGCGAATTCGGCGGGCCGCTCGATCTCCAAACTCAGGTTGTAGATCGTCATGACGCGGCCCCCGATCGCCTCGGACGATTCCGCACGCGAGAGGAAACCACGGCAAAACGCTTCGAGCTGTTCCATCGGTCCGTCCGCCGCGGCGACCTCGTGCCGGATGCTCTCGGTGAACTGATTGGTGACGTTCTCGTAGAGCGCCAGTAACAGTTCTTCCTTGCCGGCGAAGTGTTGATAGAACGCACGCAAGCTGAGATTGGATCTGTCGATCAGGGTCTGGATCGTGAAGTCGGCACGTCCGGACTCCTCGATCAACTCGAGCGCGGTCGCGAGGAACCGGGCACTACGGGCGAGGGCACGTGCTCTTGCCGCGCTGAGCCGCCGCTCGATGGTGCGCTGCTGCCACGTGCCCGCCATCTCCGAGCCGGCGTCGACGATGCCGAGTTCCTCACCGGGGACGTCGGCCGTACCGTTCTTCTTCTTCATGATGCTGATGAGAATACGCGATTCGATCCAAGAACCACGGTTCTACCTACACGAGTATGTTGGTTATCAGGCCACCGGATGTGACGCATCGGAGCGAACTCCTGTGGAATGACCACCGCCGCACGCGATATGGTCTGCTGTTATGCCCGCCCCGAATCTCGGCGAACTCCTGAACCCGGCCACCACCGCGCTCGTCACACAGGAGTGCCAAGGGGGCGTGATCGGCGACCAGGCCGGGTTGCCGTTGCTCGCCGAGGAGGCGCGCCGCGAGGCGATCCCCAACATCGTGGCTCTTGTCGAAGCGGCACGGTCAGCCGGTGTCACCGTGGTGCACTGCCTCATCGAGCGGCGGCCCGACGGGCGCGGCTCGAACACCAACGCGCGCCTGTTCGCGGCGGGAAAGTCGATGGACGTGGACTTGTCACCCGGCAGTGCCGGAGCCTCGGTCCTGCCCGAACTCGGTGCAGATCCGTCGGACCTGATTCTGACCCGCACACATGGCCTCGGCCCAATGACCGGAACCGACCTCGACCCCGTCCTGCGTAACTTGGGGATCAAAACCATTGTTGGTGTTGGCGTTTCGGTGAACGTCGCCATCACGAACTTCGTCATGGACGCAGTGAACCGGGGCTACCAGTTCGTGCTTCCACGCGACGCGGTGGCCGGGTATCCGCGGGACTACGCGGAGTCGGTCATCTCCAACACCCTGGCACTGCTCGCGACGATCACGACGGCCGGCGAGGTACGCGAGACGTGGGCTGCGCGCTGATCGCCGAGTACTTCCTGACAAGTTCGGACTTGTACAACTTGCCCGCATCCGTACGGGGCAGGCGGGTCTCGAAGGCGAGTGTGCGCGGACATTTGTGACGCGCGAGGCGCTCCCGGGCCCATGACAGCAATTCCGTCGATGCGGCCTCGCCGGTCGGAACACCGTCGGTGAGTTCGATCACGGCCGTCACCGCCTGGCCGAGATCGTCGTCCGGCACCCCGAACACCGCGACATCCGCCACCGAGGGATGACTGATCAGAACGTTCTCGGTCTCCTGCGGATAGATGTTGACGCCGCCCGAGATGATCATGTTGTGTCGCCGGTCGGTCAGGTAGAGGTAGCCGTCCTCGTCGAGGTACCCGACATCGCCCACGGTCACCCAGCCCTGCGCGGAGCGAGACGCTGCGGTCTTCTCTGCATCGTTGAGATATTCGAAGGCATAACCGCCCTCGAAGTAGATGTCACCGATCTGACCCGGTGGCAGCTCGGTACCGTCGTCGCCGACGATGTGCGGACGTCCGAGTAGTGGCCTTCCCACCGAACCCGGATGCTCGAGCCAGTCCTGCGCCCGGATCAACGAAATACCCGCCCCCTCAGAGGATCCGTAATACTCGTCGATGATGGGGCCCCACCACTCGATCATCTGGTGCTTGATGGCCGGCGGGCACGGAGCAGCGGCATGGATCACCCGGCGCAGACTGGACAGGTCGAACTGCTTGCGCACATGCTCTGGGAGCCGGAGCATGCGGACGAACATGGTCGGCACGAATTGCGCGTGGCTGACGCGGTATCGCTCGATGCACTCGAGGGCCTGCGCCGCATCGAACCGCTCCATCATCACTGTGGTGGCGCCGACCGCCTGCGCCGACAGGGTCCACATCGCAGGCGCGGTGTGGTACGTCGGCGCCGGACTGAGGTAGACGGATCCGGACGTCACCCCGAGGGCCTTGAAGACCGGCGTGGGCAGAGTCGGACGTTCGGCGCTCGCAGCCGACAGCGGTCGGCGAATCCCCTTGGGCCGCCCGGTGCTACCGGCAGAGTATTGGAGCAGTTGGCCTTCCAGCTCCTCCGGTGTGAACTCGGCCGGCACGGCGGCCACATAATCCGGATAGCGTTGCCAGCCCTCCATGTCGTCGTCGGCCAGCAACGCTACTTCCGGCAAACCGTTCGGCAGATGCTGCGCCATCTGCCGACACAGATCGCGCATTGCACGTGAGGACACGATTGCCTTTGCCCCACAGTCATCGACGATGTATGCGACCTCAGGTCCCGTCAGGTGAATGTTGACCAGCGTGAAGTACAGTCCGGACCGGCGGGCCGCCCACATCACCGCGTGGATGTGCTCGTTGTTCTCCATGATCACCGCGATGGTGTCGCCCGCGACCAGACCGGCCCGGCGGAGATACCGCGCGAGCTTGTTGGCGCGTTCATCGAGTGCACGGAACGTGAGACTGCGCCCCGAGGGACACAGGATGAGTGCAGCATTGTCCGCGCCGACATGTTCGCAGAGATCCACGAGGGTGCCTCTTCCGCTCAGCAGTCCGCTCGGTCAGCCCGCGACGCTTGCGGGCTCGGCGTCGTCTTCCAACGGCGCGACTGCTTGTCGGCACCATTTCCACAGCTGGTCCTCACTCAGGTGGGCGTCGTTCATACCCAGATGAAGAACCCCGATCTGTGCGAGCGCCGTCAGCGTCGAGTTCAGCAGAATGGTCAGGGCGGCCGGCGACAGGTCTTGCCGCACGAGCCCTTCTCGTGCACACGCCGTGAGGATCTTGGTCAGCAACTTCTGATGAGGTTCCCAGATCTTGGCGAAGTCTTCGGGTCGCTCTATCTCGAGACCGAGGTTGTAGATCGTCATCACCCGTCCGCCGACCGGCTCCGATGATTCAGCCCGGGACAGAAACCCTCGGCAGAACGCCTCGAGCTGGCCCATCGGGCCGTCGGCTGCCGCGACCTCCTGGCGGATACTCTCGGTGAACCGGCTGGTCACGTTTTCGAACAGTGCCAACATCAATTCGTCTTTGCCGGCGAAATGCTGGTAGAAGGCACGCAGACTCAAGTTCGACCGGTCGATGAGGGTCTGGATGGTGAAATCAGCGCGTCCGGATTCCTCCACCAGTTCCAGAGCCGTCGCCAGAAATCGCGAACTGCGTGCGAGCGCGCGTGCCCGAGCGGAGCTCAGTCTCCGGTCGATGGTCCGCTGTTGCCATGGCGCCGGCGCATCCGATGCGGCGGCCCCGTCGGTCTCGAGCGCGCCGTTCTCGTCGACCTTGCGTTTCGCCGCCATGGTGCGTGAGAATACGCCCTCTCGCCCGGTAGGTGCGATCTATCGCCGAAGACTGCGCCGCCTGCCCGACAGAGGACTGCGTGCACTCGGGACATGTGCGGCCGGCCATGCGCTACCCTTGGAAACAATCATTCTCGAATGTGTAAATCATCATGTCGGTCGTCGAGCCCGTCGTCGAAGGAGTGCAGCGTTGAGCACAGACATTCTGATCGTTTCTCCGGACGACCATCTCGTGGAGCCGGCGGACCTCTGGACCAGCCGACTGCCACAGCGTTACCGCGACATCGGTCCTCACATCGTTCGGCACCGCGGACGCATGGACCCCACGGTCACTTCCGACGTCGCATTCATCGACGACGAGGAGGGTCGCGAAGCCGATATCTGGCACTACGAAGACTCCATCATCCCGATCCCGCTGATCAGCGCAGCAGCGGGTTACGAGATCGACGAACTGACCACCGACCCCATTACCTACGACGAGATGCGCCCGGGCTGCTACCGGCCGGCGGACCGGCTCGCGGACATGGACATCGCCGGAATCGAAGCCTCCGCGTGCTTCCCCAACACCCTCGTCCGCTTCTGCGGTCAGCGTTTCCTGCACGCCAAGGACAAAGACCTGGCGTTGCTGTGCGTGCAGGCCTACAACGACTTCCAGATCGACGAGTGGGGCGGTAGCTCCGGCGGCCGGTTGATTCCGTTGGGCATCATCCCGCTGTGGGATGTCGACCTCGCTGTGCGCGAAGTCGAACGCGTTGCCGCCAAAGGCATGCCCGCCGTCTGCTTCTCCGAACTGCCGGCCCGCCTGGACCTGCCGTCCATTCACAGCGGATACTGGGATCCCTTCTTCGCCGCGTGTGAGCGAAACCAGGTCGGCATCATGCTGCACATCGGCTCGAGCTCGTCGCTGACGAAATCCTCCCCTGACTCCCCGCATGTGGTGACCTCGGCGCTGATGGCGGTCAACTGCACGATCGCGCTGGTCGACTGGCTGTTCTCCGCAAAACTCAAGCAGTTCCCCAAGCTCAAGATCGCCTTTGCCGAAGCTCAGGCCGGCTGGATCCCCTACTACCTGCAACGCGTCGACGAGGTCTGGGAGGACCGCCGCGCATGGGGCGGCATCCACCCCCTGCTCACCGAACCGCCCAGCACCCAGGTGCCCGGCCGAATCTGGTTCTCCACCTTCGGCGATCCCGTCGCCTTCCGCATCCTCGATCTCGTCGGCGAAGACCAGCTGATGTTCGAGACCGACTACCCGCACAACGACACGAACTGGCCACACAGCACCGATGTGGCCAACAAAGCCACGGCGGGCCTGGACGAGGCCACCAAGCGGAAAGTGCTGTCCACCAACGCCAAGAATTTCTTCGGGTTGAGCTGAGACCCGTCTACCAACACTGTGAGAGCACTGGCTCTCACACACCATGCTCGTCCGGCACAAATAGGGAGTGAAGTGAGCGACTACCGGTTCCTGAAGTGGCAGACATTTGACGATGGCCGCATCGTGCGCATCTCACTCAACCGGCCCGACCAGCGCAACGCCCAGAACCGCGGCATGCTGGTCGAACTCGACGAGGCATTCGGAGCAGCCGAGGCCGACGACAACGTTCGAGTCGTGATCCTCGCCGGTGAAGGCAAGATGTTCTCGTCCGGACACGACATCGGGTCCAAACAGGCCAAGGCCGAATACCGCCCCGGTCCCGATCAACACCCCACCATGTTGATCAACGGCGGCAGCCGTGACGGCGCGGAGAGGACCATGCTGCAGGAATGGCACTACTTCTTCCAGAACACGCTGCGGTGGCGCAATCTCCGCAAGATCACCATCGCTCAGGTCCACGGTGACGTCTTTTCCGCGGGGCTCATGCTCATGTGGGCGTGCGATCTGATCGTCGGCAGCGACGACGTCCGCTTCGCCGATGTCGTCGGGACCCGGCTGGGCATGTGCGGCATGGAGTACTTCGGCCATCCCTGGGAGTTCGGTCCGCGTAAGGCCAAGGAGCTCATGCTGACCGGCGATGCCATCGACATCCACGAGGCGCACCGACTCGGGATGGTCAGCAAAGTGTTCGGTCGTGAGGAGTTGGCGGAGCGCACACTCGAGATGGCCCGCAGGATCGCCGACGTCCCGACCGTGGCCGCCCTCCTGATCAAAGAGTCGGTCAATCAGACCCAGGACAACATGGGTTTCTACACTTCTCTGCAGGCGTGTTTCACCCTGCATCAGCTCAACCATTCGCACTGGTCGCAGGTACGCGAGGACGGTCGCGCGACCGCCGGACCCGAGAACGGGGTGCCCGACTGGCGCGACGCACCCCCGGTGGTGCTGTCGGTGAAGGACCAGGTCCGCGCTCAATCGTGACGGATCTCAGAACACTGAGTCTTTGTGAACCGCAGCCGATGCCGCGCGGCGATCAGGCCGGCACGGCCCCGTAGCGAGCGTCCGCGACGCGATCCAACGCGACGTTCGGCTCGCCGAAGACCAGTGCCCAGCCGCGGACCCGGCGGTAGTAGAGCTGGATGTCGCCCTCCATGCCGAACCCGTAGCCACCGTGGATGTGCAGGCTGCGCCGGGTTGCGTCCCGGGCAGCCTCGTAGGCGAACGTGAACGCCATCGCCGCGAGCTCTGTCACGCGATTCGGCTCGTCGTCGAAGGCGCACGCGGCCTTCAGCGCGATCAGGCGCGCACCGTCCACGGCGGTCGCACTGTCGGCCAACGGATGCGAGACGGCCTGGAAAGCTCCGATGGCCTGACCGAACGCATGGCGTTGCTTCGCATACTCGACCGCCATCTCGACCGCCTTGGCACCAGCACCCACCAGGGCGGCAGCCGTGAGCGTGAGCCACAGGTCCAGTGCGTCGGAATACAGCTGTGCTGCGCACTCCCCCTCGGCCACGACGGCGGCGTCGGCGCCGATCGTCAGGTCCGTCAGGGGCATGGATCCGAGGTTGGTCACAGGGCGTCGCTCACCGGTGACGGGGATGGCGAGCAGGCGTTCGTCGATCAGTGCGACGACGGTATCTGCGACCGCGGCAGCCGGAACCATCGTCAGCGTGGCACCGCGACCCGCTCGCGGCGCGAAGGTGACGAGGCGACGCCCTTCGAGCACCGCGGAGAGCAGCTCGGAGGCGCCCGCGCGTGCGAGTACGCCTGCCGCAACCTGGGCCTCGATCACCGGAGCGGATGCCAAGGCACGGCCGGACTGTTCGGCCATCAGCGCGAGGTCTGCGACCGTGGCGCCCCATCCGCCATCCGCTTCACCGAGAGCCATCTCGATGACACCGGTCGTCCGTAGCGCCTGCCACAGCTCCGGGTCGAATCCCAGCGGCTCGGCAGCACGGACACGCTGCGACGACGATTCCCGCGCGTAGAGCGCGGTGAACGAGTCGACGAGCTGACGCTGCTCATCGGAGAGATTCAGGTCCACGTTCCATCCTGTGCCACACGAATATGCCTATTCTCATTTTTGAGATTATCAGTATCGTCTACGGGGGCGATCCAGCGCTACGCCACTCCACACAGATCGGGCATTGCCATGCACTTTCAACTCGATTCCGCCACCGCGGCCTACCGCGACGAGGTGGCTGCACATCTCGAAGAAGTCCTGACTCCGGATTTCGAGGAGCGGGTGTACCGCAGCGGTGTCGCACATGACGACGACTTCGCGAAGGGGTTGGTCGACAAACACTACTTCGCGCCGGACTGGCCCGAGGAGTTCGGCGGACAGAGCCGCAACCATTGGGATGCCCAAGTGCTCAAAGAGCAGATGATGCGCTTCGACGCACCCGTCTACCTCTCCGAGACCACCCGGATGGTCGCGTCGATTATCCGGGAGATCGGGACACCGACGATGAAGGATCGCGTCCTTGCCGCGGCGCTGCGCGCAGAGATCACGATTGCGCTCGGGTTCACCGAACCCGAATGCGGATCCGACGTTGCAGCCGCCGCCACGAAAGCTGTTCGGGAAGGCGACGACTGGGTCGTCAACGGATCCAAGATGTTCACCACCAACGGCCACATCGCGGACTACATCTTCCTGCTTGCCCGCACCAATCCTGACAAGCCCAAGCACAAGGGTCTGACCATGTTCCTGGTCCCGCGCACGACGCCGGGCTTCGAGGCACAAGCCGTCTGGACACTTTCCGGTGAACGGACCAACATCACCTTCTTCAACGACGTGCGCGTCGCCGACGAATGGCGGATCGGTGAAGTCGACGGCGGCTGGCAGGTGCTGAGCTTGTCTCTGCAGGACGAACATGCCTCGGGATGGGGTCCACACCTGGAGCGCCTGCTCCATCACGCCGAGCATTGGGCAACCACCACGTCAGCCAACCCCGACGGCCCACCCCGGATGCACGATCCCGACGTACGGCGCCGCATCGCGCGCGTGGCCATGGAGTACGAGGTGTCGATGCTGCTGCAACGCCGTTGCGTCTGGATGATCGAGCAAGGACGCGTGCCGGTGGCCGAAGGCCCGATGTCCAAGGTGTTCAGCACCGAAGCGCTCGAACGCGCCAGCCAGGATGTCGTCGAGATGGTGGGGCCCGACGCGTTGCGCAGCTACCTGGATCCGACCGCGCCGGAGCGGGGACGTTTCGATCACACGATGCGCTTCGCGTTGGGGACGACCATCTACGCCGGCACCAGTGAGGTGCAACGCACGATCATCGCCCAGCGCGGATTAGGCCTGCCGCGTCAGTAGCGGCACTACACGGCCTTCCAGTCCGGTGCGCGCTTCTCGAGGAAGGCGCGGGGTCCCTCGATCGCGTCCTTGGTCAACGCCACCTTCATCCGATAGTTCTCCGCCAGGAGTTCGGCTTCGTAGATGGGCAGGGTCAGCCCTTTGCGCACCGCCATCCGTGAGCCTCTGACCGCCAGTGGCGCATTGGAATTCACTATCTCGGCGATCTCCCAGGCCCGTTGCATCAGGGTGTCGTGCGGGACCACCTCGGTGAACAGACCGAGGTCGTAACAGCGCTGAGCGTCGAGACGCTCGTGCTTGCCCATCAGCACCAACCGCATGGCCACCGGCAACGGAAGAATCCGCGCCAACCGAACTGCTTCGCGGCCCGAGGTGACGCCGATGCTGACGTGCGGATCCATCAGCGTGGCCCGCTCCGAGGCGAGGGTGATGTCGGCGGTGGTGACCAGGTCCATCCCCGCACCGCAGGCTATGCCGTTGACCGCGCAGATGATCGGCTTGGTCATCTGCAGCCACGGCGGTGTGGCCTCCTGCGGTGCATCCCATTGACGCATGGAGCTCAGGATCGGCTCGCCCTGGTTGTCGATGCCTGCCGCGTTGTCCATGTCGTGGTCGGCGGCTTTGTTCACATCTGCCCCGACACACAGCGCGCGGCCCGCCCCGGTGATGATGACCGTCCAGATCTGCTGTGAGCGTTCGATTTCCGCGTAGACCTGGGCCAGCTCCGCGATCATCTCGTCATTGATCGCGTTGAGGACTTCGGGCCGGTTCAGCGTCACGCACGCGGTGTGCCCGCGAACCTCGAAGTCGATGGTGTCGTACGTCGTCACTGTTCAGGCTCCTCGATCTGTGGCCATGGCGGTCGGCCGCACGCCCAAGATGTCCTCGAAGCGTTCGCAGTAGAGCGGCCAGACGTCGGGGTTGAGTAGTCGCGGGGGCATCCGCCCGTCAAAGATCGTCTGCCACTGATCGGCGGTCGCGATGGCGATGTCGCGCGCGGCTTCGACGGTGATACCTGCGGTGTGCGGCGTGGCGACGACGTTGTCGAGCTGCAGCAGCGGGTTGTCCTGCCGCGGCGGCTCCTCGTGGAAAACGTCCAGGCCCGCGCCGGCGATACGGCCGCTGACCAGCGCGTCGCGCAAGGCCTGCTCGTCGTGGACCGGTCCCCGAGCCGTGGTGATGAAAAAAGCTGTCGGCTTCATCGCGGCGAACTGGGCCGCTCCGATCAACCCTTCGGTCTCGCTGGTGAGCGGACACGTCACCTGGACGAAATCCGAACGCTCCAACAATTCGTCCAGGGCAACCGATTCCACCCCGCGGACCTGGGCGGTGAGGTCGTCGAGGTACGGGTCGAAGACCAGAACCTCCATGTCGAAAGGCGCGCAGAGCTCGACGAGCCTGCCACCGATGGCGCCGAGACCCACGACACCGAGGGTCTTGCCGAGCAACTGACTGCCGCGCAGTGTGAGCCGGTCGCCGACCGGCCCACTGCGCAGCGCCCGGTCGGCCACCGTGATCTTCTTCGCCAGGTCCAGCATGAATCCCAGCGCGTGCTCTGCCACCGCCTCGGCGCCGGGACCCGAGTTGTTGCAGACCGCTATGCCGGCGCGGGTGCATGCGTCGACGTCGATGACGTCGTATCCGGCTCCCGCCGAGCACACCGCCAACAGATTCCGGCACCGTTGCACCAGCGCGGATCCGGCCAGCCACTGCGTGCCGTCGACACAACCTGCGACATCGGTGCGTGTCGCGACCTGGTAACCGTGGGCGGATTCCAGTGCCGCCCAGCCCTGGTCGTCGGGTGCGGACAGGTCGAGCTTGACGACGTCGATATCGGCCAGTTCCAGCACGTCCCCGGCGACGGGATCAGTCCACCGTTCGAAGACCAGACGGGGGCGCCGACCCGCACTCACGATTTCGGCTTGGGCTTGGCCTGCGCGGCCTTGAACATGTCGGCCAGCGCGGCGTCGACGTTCTTGTAGTCGTTGCGGGCGATCGCACCGTCGCGGCCCTCGACGGGGTCATACCCCAACCGCAGATCCTTGTTCTCCATGTGGAAGTACTCGCGGCCCTGCGGCAGGCGGCGGTCCGTGAGCGGGACCTCCATCCAGGCGCGCAGGAAGCAGCGCGCCTTCTTGGGGTCGTTGGCGCTGACGAAGTCCGACCGCGAGTGGCACATCGCAAAGTTGTTGGCCACCGCGGCTTCCCCGGATTCGAGCCGGAACTCGACCTGCTGCTCGACGAGGATGTTCCGCAGCAGCTCGATGGCCTCTTCTTCCTTCGGCGTGAACTCACGGCCGAGGGTTTTCATGGCGGGCAGAATGCTGCTGTAGGTGAAGTTGATGCAGATCCGACCGTCGATCTGGGAGAAGACCGGCACGTCATACGGAGTGACGTCGGGCTGATCGTCGGGCTGTTCACTACGGCGGTGATGCGGGAATCCCCGATAGAGCACGTCGAGCAGGTCGGGCCGCTCGGCGAGGATTCGATTGTGCGCTGCGGGACCGCTGGCGAACTGGCTCTCCCCACCGCGCAGCGCCGGGTAGACGCACAACAGCGACAAGATGTCTGCGGCATCGTTGTGCATCGCGAGTTCGGCGCTGGACTTGGTACCCCGCGCAGGCTGGACGCCGTTCGGCAGGATCTCCTCCTGCACCCGGACCAGGCGATGCCCGAACGAATTGTTAGACACGGGGTAGCCGAGGTGCCAGCAGAACGCCCAGTAGATGCGTTCGAGGTCTTCGATCGAGTGTTGCACGACCGGGAAACCCCGCACACACGCCAGGCCCTTGCCGAACATCAGCTCGCGATACAACCGAGCGAGGTCGTCGTCAAGATCGGGATGGTGTACGTCATCGGCGGTGATGTCGTCGCGGTCCTTGTGCGCTGTCTTGGCCAGGATCGACTCCAGCGCCGCGACGTTGCGAGAGGACAGGTCGAAGCAGAAATCCTCCTTGCTGGTGAAGTCGGCGCCTGTCCACGCCATCGAGTCGGTGACGTGTTCGGTGTAGATCGCGGTGGGCATCCGTCCTCCTGGTGTGCTGGCACGGTTTCAGTTCTGGGTGTCTTCGGCTCTCGGCGTCATCGGCGGGCTATCGCCGAGCGCACGGAGCGCCTGTGCGCGCGTCGTGGCCGCTTCGGTCATCATTCCCACATCCGTGCCCGCCGAAATGAATCGCAGACCCAGGTCCACAAAGCGTTCCAGCAGGTCAAGGGACTTGATACCGGCCACTCCGAGCGCGACGCCGTGGTTTCGACAAGCCGCTGCAACGGACTTTACCGCATTTTGGAAATGTTCATTCTCGTAGTCGCCGTGAATTCCCATCTCGGCAGTCAGATCGCTGGGTCCCAGCAGGATCATGTCGACGCCCTCGACTGCAGCGATGGCCTCGACATCGGCCACCGCGGCCGGGGATTCGACCATCACGGCGACGACAGTGCGACTCTCCAGGAGTGAGGTCAACTCGGGGGCCGGGCGGGTTTGGTAGCCACTCAGGGCGTTCGGCCCGGAAATCGACCGCCGCCCGAACGGGGGAAACCGCGCCGCATCGACGACGGCGCGCGCGTCCTCAGCCGAATCGACATGCGGCACAATCACTCCGCCGGCTCCACTGTCGAGCACCCGCGCGATGAGGCTGGGATCGGCTGAGGGCACCCGCACCAACCCCGTGATACCGGCCCCCAGCGCGCTGGCGCACAGCATCCCGGCCGTCTCCAAGGATGTCGTGGTGTGCTCGAGATCGACGTAGATGGCGTCGTATCCGGACACCGCCGCGATCGCCGGCACATCCGGAGTCCGCGAGTTCAGCAGAGCCAGGCACAGCACCAGCCGATCACCACGCAACAAATCCCGCAAGGATCCCTGCACGGACCCCACGCTAACCGAATGAGAACCGTCATTCCATCTGTTCGTAAACGTTGTTATCGGTGTGTTTAACATGAGTCATGCCAAGAAGCAGGGTTGCCATCGTGGGAGCCGGCCTGTCGGATTGCGGCCGCGTACCGGACAAAACGGCGACGGCTCTGATGGCGCAGGCATCCCGGCGAGCCATCGCCGATGCGGGTCTGACGAAGAACGACATCGACGGTTTCGGGGGCCACGGCACGCTGCTACCGCCTCTCGAGGTCAGCGAATACCTGGGGTTGCGGCCCATTTGGGTCGATGCGACCAATACCGGCGGATCGTCGTGGGAAGTCATGGCCGGCCACGCGGCGGCCGCGATCGCCAACGGCGAGATCGACGTCGCCCTACTCACCTACGGTTCGACCGCGCGATCCGACGTCAAGCGCAAGAAACGTGGTTCGGTTGCTGCGATGGGCACCGGCGGGGCGATGCAGTACGAGGCCCCTTACGGCGCCACGCTCATCGCCAAGTACGCCATGGCCGCCAGGCGCCACATGATCGAATACGGCACCACAGTCGACCAGCTGGCCGAGGTTGCCGTCGCGGCTCATGAGTGGGCAGCCATGAACGACAACGCGTTCGAACAGGAGCGCTTGACGCTCGCCGACGTCGCCGCCGCACCGATGATCGCGGATCCGTTCACCACCAAACATGTCTGCCTGCGTACCGACGGGGGCGGAGCCGTCGTACTCGCCGGCGAGCGGGTCGCGAAGGACTGTGCCAAGGAACCTGTCTGGATACTCGGTGCCGCCGACGCCGCATCGCACGTCAGCATGAGTGAGTGGGGTGACTTCACCACCTCGGCCGCCGCGATCTCCGGCCCCCGCGCTTTTGCCCAGGCGGGCGTGGATCCCGCCGACATCGACGTGTGTCAACTCTACGATTCGTTCACCGCCACGGTGCTGCTCGCCATCGAAGACCTCGGCTTCTGCCCCAAGGGTGAGGGTGGCAAGTTCATCGAGTCCGGGGCTCTGCGCCCGGGCGGCGCGCTCCCGACAAACACCGATGGCGGCGGGCTCGCGTCGTGCCACCCGGGGATGCGTGGCATGTTCTTGATGGTCGAGGCGGTACGACAATTGCGTGGAGAGTGCGGTGAACGCCAGGTGCACGGCGCGCAGCTGGCATGCGTGAATGCTATGGGCGGGTTCTTCAGCCACAGCGCGACGATGATCCTCGGGAGGGACTCGTGACGACACCGGACCGGCCGGTCACCGACAGCGACAGCGAGAACTGGTGGACCGCCGTCGCAGACCGCACTTTGCATGTCAACGTGTGCGGCGCCTGCGGCGCAAAGTCCTTGTACGCCCGGCCGTTCTGCCCGGTCTGCTGGAGTGAGGATGTCTCGCTACGTCCGTCGACCGGCCGCGCGACGCTCTACACCTGGAGCGTCGTGCATCAGAACGCCGCACCCTTCGCCGACCGCGTGCCGTATGTCGTGGCCATGGTGGACCTGGCGGAGGGCCCCCGGTTGATGACGGCCATCGAGGACTGCCGGGCCGAAGATCTCCGCGCCGGAATGGAACTGGTCCTGGCCTTCCGGGACACCGGGGACGACGGGTTCCTCGTCCCGGTGTTCGTGCCGGCCGACCAGTGAGCTGTTGCGGTGCAGTTCAGCGCGCGGCGTGGAGGCGGTCCGCCAACAGCCGGCGCAGACCGACGGATCGCTCCGCCAACCTGTTGCGTTCGACTTTTCCGTTCGCGTTGAGCGGTAGGGGCTGTTCCCAGAACACCAGTTCCTCGGGCAGCTTGTACTTCGGCAGGCCCGCCGCCACGAGCGCCGAGGACAACTCGGCCAACGTCAGGTCGGCGCCCTCGTCGAGGACCAGCGCAACGGCCAACCGCTCCCCCGTCGTCGCGTCCGCGACCGAGTAGGCGGCACACTCGCGGACGCCGTGGATCCCCAAAACGGCTTCATCCACCTCGGCGGCCGGAATCTTCATACCGTTGCGGATGACGATGTCTTTGATGCGCCCGACGATGCGGATCCGGCCGTCGTCGAAGTCTGCGACGTCGCCGGTGCGGAACCACTCACCGTCGAAGGCCTCGGCGTCGTCGTCGGCATCGGTGTAACCGAGAAACGTGTGCGGACCCCGGATGCAGCACTCGGTCGGTTCGGTTGCGGACCCGACGCGCACATCGACATCGGCCAGGGGTACGCCGTCGTCGGCGTGGCGCAGTTCCCGGGGTTCGGTGCGCAGTCCGGAGGTGCTGATGGGCACCTCCGAGGACCCGTAGGCACGCATCACCATGATGCCGAACTCGTCTTCGACACGCTCGACGATCCGCCGGTCGAGTTGCGTGCCGCCGAGATAGACCGCCCGCAGCGGGACCACCTCCTGACGAGCGCTCACCTCGTCGAGCAACCTGTCGAGGAGGCGGTCGGGGCCGCCGTACCAGGTGGCCCGCGCGGCGAGGAGGAACTCACAGGTGGTTGCTGGGTCCCACCGATCCTCGAGGACGACCGGGGCGGCAAGGATGGGCCCGATGAAGAGCGCTTGGAGGACGCCGGTGACCGAGGCCAGCGGGCTGACCAGGAAGATGCTGTCGCCGGCGCCCAGACCGGTGGCGGCGATGTAGTTCCTGGACGCCTTCGTCAGGGTACTGACCGAGTGCACGACACCCTTCGGCCGTGACGTGGTGCCCGAGGTGTACAACACGAACGACGGCTCGTCCGCGGCTCGTTCTGGACGCAGCGCGGCCACCCGGACCGGCACCCGCCCCCGGGCCGGAACCGGAATCCATGTGCACATGTCGGACAGCTCGTCGGCGGTGCTGCCCGAGCGCGCCATCGCGTACCGGGCGCCGGTACGCACCAGCACATCGCGGATCGCCGCAGTTCCCGAACTGCGCGCAACCAGCAGCACGGTTGCGTCGATCCGCAGCGCAGCATGAATCGCCACCACCGATTCGACATCGTTGCCCGCCACGATCACGACCGGACATCCCGCCGTCACACCGGCACCGTGCAGTTCGTGAGCCGCGCAGTCGACCAGCTCGTCGAGTTCGGCGTAGGACAGGGTCCGCTCCCTCGCCTGCAGCGCCATCCGCTCCGGGTACCGCTGGGCGGTGAAACGAACGGCATCGGCAGGCTCACCCGACCAGTGCCCGGCTCGCCGGTACCGCTCCCGCAGCGCCTCTGCTCTCCGCGTGGCCGGCGCAAGCAACCCTGTCGGGTCCGTCATGGGACTCTCCTCCGATGCAAATGCCGATTCTCTTACCTGTAAATGTAACCTCTCAGCCATGGAGCGACTCACATTCGAAGACCAGGTAGCCATTGTCACCGGTGCGGGGGGTGGGCTCGGCCGCTGTCACGCCCTGGAGCTGGCACGCCGAGGTGCTCGGGTGGTCGTCAACGATTTGGGCAGTGCTGTCGACGGCAGCGGCGCATCTGCTTCTGCAGCGCAGGCCGTGGTCGACGAGATCACCGCCGCCGGCGGAACCGCGATCGCGAACGTCGACTCGGTGGCCACCGAAGCGGGCGGAGCGGCCATCGTCGACACCGCGATGGATGCGTACGGACGAGTGGACATCCTGGTCAACAACGCGGGCATCCTCCGCGATGCGGCATTCAAGAACATGACCGCCGAGCAGGTCGATGCCGTGCTCGCCGTCCACCTCACCGGCGCCTTCAATGTCTCCCGGGCGGTCTGGCCGGTGATGCGCGAGCAGAGCTACGGCCGAATCATCCAGACAAGTTCCGGGACAGGCCTTTTCGGGAACTTCGGGCAGACCAACTACGGTGCGGCGAAGATGGGCCTGGTGGGCATGATGCATGTGCTGTCCATCGAGGGTGCCCGCAACAACATCGCGGTCAACGCGATCGCTCCGATCGCCAGAACACGTATGACCGAAGAGATCATGGGCGAAGCCGGCAAAGCCATGGATCCCGAACTGGTCACGCCGGTGGTCGTCTACCTCGCGCACCGCAGCTGCGATCGCACCGCGCACATCTACTCCGTCGGAGCGGGCAAGGTCTCGCGTGTGTTCATCGGGGTGACCACTGGAATCGAGGACACCGATCTCACGGCGGAGGTCGTGGCCCACAACATCGATCGCATCGACGACACGGCGGTGTTCACGGTCCGCGGCGGCCCCGCGAACGGATGAGTCAGAAGCCCTGGAAGCGCGGCTTCCGGCGCTCGGCGAACGACGTCAGCCCCTCCCGCAGATCCGCCGTGTGGGATACCACCTCCGCGGCCCAGGCCTCCTGCTCGAACGCCCGGTCGCGCCCGGACTCCGAGGAGACGGCGAGGAGGCGCTTGGTCAACGACAGCACCACGGTCGGACCCGCGGCCAGTCGAACCGCGAGCGCTTCGGCGGTGCTGTCGGTGTCCTGCGGCGCCACAACACGGTTCGCAATTCCCAATCGCTCACATGTTGCGGCGTCCACCGGCTCACCGAGCATCAGAAGCTCGGTGGCCCTGCGCAGCCCGACGATCCGGGTCAGCAGATGAACGGCTCCGGAGTCCGGCAGGATTCCGCGATGCACGAACGCCTGGACCAGACGCGCTTCGCGCGACATCACCACCAGGTCGCAGGCCAGCACCAGGCTTGCCCCGGCGCCCGCCGCCGAACCCTTGACCGCGGCGACGACCGGTTTGTCACAGTCCAACACCGAAGCCACCATGCGTTGGTAGCCGTCCTGCAGCATGCGTGCGATGTCACCGGGCCGCCGCTGTGGCGACGGTGTCGGAGAGTCCTGCGCCGCCACACCGGCCCCCGCACAGAAGTGCCGGTCACCCGCTGCAGTCAGCAGCACCGCTCGAACCGCAGGGCTGTCGTGTGCGTGCCGAAAGGCGTCGGTCAGCGCCTCACGTGCGTTCGGGGACAAGGAATTACCGACATCGGCACGATCGATCATGATTCTTTGCACGCCGTCGTCCCCGACGGTCACGACGATCCCCGGGCCTTCTGCATTCACCTGTGTGCACCCTTCAGCCTGCTGGCGTTAACGGCGTTTCCGCTTTTCGGGTATTTTAATTTCCACCTTGGTTCGGCAACGTGGCGGGCCATTCGAGGAGGCAGTGTATGGCGGACTCCCTGACAGCGACGGGCCAGATCACCGATGAGGGACTGGCGCGGCTGCGCGCCACGATCGGTATCCCCGTACCGAACCCGCAACCGCCGCACTATTTTCGCCCCGGCGAGGACGCCTTTCGGCATGTCGCGGAAAGCTACGGGGACGCCAACCCGCTGTGGACCGATCCGGGATATGCCGCCGCGTCGGTCTGGGGCCGGCCGATCGCGCCACCCGCGCTGGTCGGGGGCGACACCTTGATCGGTGAGGACGAGGCGATCGCGCTCTCCGACGACGAACGTGAGCTGACCAAGGGCGACCCACTGCGCGGCGTGCACGCGTTCTTCGCGTCGTCCTCGCGGGAATGGTGGGCACCGCTGCGCGCAGGCCGCCGGGTGTTCCGACGCAACGCGCTGGTAGCCGCCCTGGACAAGAGCAGTGAATTCGCCGAGCGCGCCATCCACGAGTGGTCGGCTCAGGTTTTCCGCGACGACGAAGGCACACTGCTCGGCGGGCAGTACCGCAACATGATCCGCACCGAACGCAGCAAGGCCCGGGGCAAGAAGAAGTACGAGACCGTCGAGCCGAAGGTGTGGAGCCCGGAGGAGATCGCCGAACTCGACGAACGGTATGCACGTGAAGTCCGCCGCGGAGCGGCACCCCGGTGGTGGGAGGACGTCGCCGAGGGCGATCCCGTCGGCTCGTTGACCAAAGGCCCGCTGACCGTCACCGACATGGTCTGCTGGCACGTCGGGATGGGCACCGGCATGTACGGCGTGCGCCCGCTGGGGTTGGCGTGGCGAAACCGACGACGCATTCCCCGTTTCTACACGCCCAACGAGCACGGCGTGCCCGATGTCCAGCAACGGGTGCACTGGGATCCCGCCGCGGCACGCAACGCCGGTAACCCGACCACATTCGACTACGGCCGCATGCGGGAAACCTGGCTGATCCATCTGTGCACCGACTGGATGGGCGACGACGCGTGGCTGTGGAAGCTCGAGTGTGAATTCCGCCTGTTCAACTACGTCGGCGACCTGCACACGATCTCCGGGACGGTGGTGCGGAAGTACCTCGCAGAGGGAGAACGTCCCGCAGTCGATCTCGAGCTCGCCGCGACGAATCATCGCGGCCAGGTGACTGTGCCGGGGCGGGCCACCATTCTGCTGCCCAGCCGTGAGCACGGCTCGGTTCGCTTGCCCGAACCGCCCGGCGGCGCCACTGATCTGGCCGAGCTTCTGAGCGCGGTCTCCGCCCAGTTCGCGGAACGTTGACGAGCATGTCGTATGAGACTGTCCCCGGCCTGCGCGCCGACCATCGGGGCCCCGTGCTGGAACTCACCCTCGACAGGGCGTCGAACCGCAACGCCGTCGACGACGTCATGCTCGATGCCATGATCGGCCACCTCGCCTCCGCGGGTGTCGACGAGTCGGTACGGATCATCCGCATCCAGGCCGACGGACCGGACTTCTGCGCCGGCTCGGACCTGGTCGCGAGGAACGCCAAGTCCGCACGGAAGCCCCGCGTCGGTAGTACGCAGCGCCGGCTGCCGAACAAAGCCAACCGGTTGATCCCGCTGATGCTCCAGACGCAGGTGCCGATCGTGGCCGTCGTCCGCGGCTGGGCGGCCGGCCTCGGTTTTCACATTGCGATGGCCGCCGACTTCTGTGTGGCCGCCGACGATGCGCGCTTCTGGGAACCGTTCATGGCACGCGGCTTCACTCCGGACAGCGGCGCTGCGTGGCTGCTCCCCCGCTTGATCGGTATGGTCCGGACCCGCCAACTGCTGATGCTGGGTGAGGAGATCTCCGGCAGCACTGCCGCGCAGTGGGGCATCGTCCACAGCGCCCATCCGGAGGCAGAACTCGACGCCGCGGCAGCACACCTGGAGACCAAGCTGGCCAAGGCGCCGACAGTAGCACTCGGCTTGACCAAGTGGTTGCTGCACAGCGGTAACGGCCTGGATCTCGACCGCCACCTTCACAACGAGGCGATGGCGCTCGAACTGTCCAGCCGTAGCGAGGATTTCAAGGAAGGACTGGCGGCCTTCCAGGAGAAGCGCGACGCTGAATTCCACGGCCGTTGACGAGGACTCATGACCCGGTTGACCATTGACGGATCCACCAGCACCGGCGACGCTGTCGCCGCGGTCGAGCAGTGGGTGCGCACCCATGTTCCCGAAACATGGCGTACCGCGGCCGACACGGGAGCCCAAGCGCTGCGGTCGGTACGCAGTCCGGCCGAATACCGGCAGTGGTACCCGGTGTTCGCGGAGTCCGGGCTCGTCGTGCCGACGTGGCCGGCGCAGTACGGTGGCCTGGGAATCAGCAATGAGACCGCTCGCGCCGTCGAAACGGTGTTGGCCCCACTGCGACTCAATCGGCTCAATCCCTTGGGACTCAACAACACCGCCGCGGCGCTGTTCAGCCACGGGAACGAAGAACAACGGCTGCGGTTCCTGCCACCGATCGTGCGCAACGAGGAGAAGTGGTGTCAGCTGTTCAGCGAGCCCGGCGCCGGCTCGGATCTGGCGTCGCTGGCGACGCGGGCGGTCCGCGACGGTGACGAGTGGGTGATCACCGGGCAGAAGGTGTGGACGACGTGGGCCGACGAGGCCAACTACGCCATCCTGCTCGCCCGCACCGATCCGGACCAGCCCAAGCACAAGGGCATCACCTACTTCCTGCTCGACATGCATCAGCCGGGCGTCCACGTACGACCGCTGCGTCAGATCACCGGCGAAGCGGAGTTCAACGAGGTGTTCCTCGACGGGGCGCGGGTACCCGACGCACACCGGGTCGGTGAGGTCAACGATGGTTGGCGGGTGAGCGCGTCGACGCTGTCCAGCGAGCGGCAGATGGTCTCCGGCTCGGGTTCGGGCGGTATGGGCCGACTCGGCGGTTCGAGCGCGGAGCGACTGATCACGCTCGCCCAGGAGATGGGGCGCTGGAACGATCCCGTGGTCCGGAGCAAGGTGATGCGCCTGTGGGCACAGGAGAAGATTCGCGGCTGGACCAACACGCGTGTGCGGGCAGCGCTGGCCGCCGGACAGTCTCCGGGCGCGGCTTCGTCGATCGGCAAGGTGCATCAAGCCACCCTCAATCAACAGATCCAGAACGTCATGGTCGATCTGCTCGGGACCGCTGCCCTGGCCTGGGACCCCGGCGACGGAGCAGACCACCTGCCCCGTGAGGTACAGGGATGGATGCGCAGCCTGGCCAACGGCACCGAGGGCGGCACCACCGACATCAACAAGAACATCCTCGGTGAACGGGTCCTGGGGCTGCCCAAGGAGCCTGACCCGTGGAAGGGCAAGCCCTGGAAGGATATTCCGCGATCATGACGGCATACGAGCGGCTCGTCGTCGACGTGGCCGACGGCATCGGCTGGCTGATCCTGAACAGACCCGAGGCGGGCAACGCGTTCGACGCGCTGATGCTCGACGAATTGGAGCAGGCGTGGGCCCAGCTGGACGCCGATCCCGATGTCCGGGTCATCGTCAACACGGCCAACGGCAGATCGTTCTGTACCGGCATGGACGTCGTACAGGTGGCCCGGGACAGGGATGCGATGCGGAAGCACTCCCGCCGCACCAGGGACGCCACCCCGAAGATCTCGTCCTGGCACTGCGAGGTCTGGAAACCCGTCATCGCAGCGGTCAACGGCGTGTGCGCAGGTGGTGGACTCCATCTCGTGGCCGACGCCGACATCGTCATCGCCGCCGAAGCCGCCTCCTTCGTGGATCCGCACGTATCTGTGGGGCAGGCCGTCGCCTATGAGGCCATCACCTTGCTGCGCAAATCTCCGATGGAGGCGATCCTGCGGATGACACTGTGCGGCAAGGGAGAGCGTATCTCCGCGCGACGGGCTCGCGAACTCGGAATCGCCTCCGACGTGGTGCCCGACGACCAGCTGGTCAGCGCCGCCGCCCAGCTGGCGAAGGCCGTCGCCGCGAATTCCCCCACTGCCATGCGTGCCACCAAGAAGGCGCTGTGGCGTTCCCTGGAAGTCGGCCTGACAGAAGCCAGACGTGCGGCCGCCGAGGACATCTGGCCACTGCGCGATCACCCTGACCGCGCGGAGGGCGTGCGCGCGTGGCGTGAGAAGCGCAGCCCGCAATGGCAGAAATGTGTGGAGGTGCAGTGACGTATCAACGGCTCATCGTCGAGCGACGCGGCCCGGTCGGATGGATCATCAACAACCGTCCCGACCGGCTCAATGCCTATGACAGCGTCATGCGTCAGGAATTCCCCAGGGCCTGGGCAGAACTCGATGCCGATCCGGCCGTACGCGTCATCGTCCACACCGGGAACGGGCGAGCGTTCCAGGTGGGCAACGACGTCGACGAACTCGACGGCGAGGGCATTCTGCAATTCCAGGAGACTCTGCGCACGCTCGATCTCAAGCTCACTGCCTGGCACTGCAACGTGGGCAAACCGGTCATCACGGCGATCAATGGAGTGTGTGCGGGCGGTGGCCTGCACTGGGTCGCCGACGCCGACATCGTCATCGCCGCGTCGGACGCCACCTTCGTCGACCCGCACGTGTCGATCGGCCAGGTGAGTGCTCTGGAAACCATCGCGCTCATGCGCAAGATTCCCGCCGAGGCCGTGCTGCGCATGGCTCTCGTGGGCGGTCACGAGCGGCTCACCGCGCAACGCGCCTACGAGTTGGGGATGATCAGTCAGATCGTCGACCCACCGGAACGGCTGCGCGACGTTGCCCAGGAGCTCGCCGAGACGATCGCCCGGAATTCCCCGGCGGCTATGCGTGCCACCAAACGTGCGCTGTGGGGGGCGCTGGAGTACGGATTGACCGACGCCTGCCGCGAGGGCGCGAAGCACCTCACGTCGATGTGGGGACATCCCGATCAAGACGAGGGGCCCCGCGCCTTCGCCGACAAACGCACCCCCGAATGGGCGCCCATCGAAGGCAGCTCGTGAGCCTCGCCGAGCTGCTCGACGGGCTGCCCGACGTCGCCGTCCACACGTTGGACGCCGATGTCACCAGTGCACAGTTGCGCGCCAGTACCCAGCGCCTGAGGACGGTGCTGGCGGACAGCGGACTGCAGGCCGGGCGAGTGGTCGCCGCGATGCTGCCCAACGACGCCACCACCGTCGCCGCGTTGTTCGGCACCTGGGCCGCCGGCGGTGTCTACACCCCGCTCAACCCGCGCGCGGCCGACGCCGAGCTGGCTGAGCAGCTAGCCACGCTTCGGCCGGTCGCGGTGATCACCACACCGACTCTTGCGCAGCGCTTCTCGTCGTTCGGGCTGCCGGTGGTGACAGGCGAGGATCTACGGTGGCACTTCACTGTCGGCACCGACGCGCCGAGCAACCCTCGGCAGTACGACGAGGATGTCGCGCTGCTGCAGTTCACCTCGGGCACCACGGGCGCGCCCAAGCCCGTCCCGCTGCGCCACGCCACCGTCGTCGATCTCATCGACCGTCTGCTGCTCAAACTTCGCGGCGCCAAGGCCGCTGCCCGCCCCTCGGGCAGAGCGCCGATGCCCAATCTGGTGCCGCTGTCGCTGTCACTGTGGGCCGGTATCTACCAGATTCTCTTCGCATTCCGGGCCGGCTCGGGTGTCGTGCTGATGGACCGGTTCTCTGCACCCGACTTCGCCGCGCTGGTGGCACGGCATCAGCTGCGCTCCACGGTGCTGCCACCCGCGGCGTTGACCATGGTGCTCCACGACGAAAGCGTCACCGATCTCTCGCCGCTGAAGATCGTCCGCTCTATCACGGCGCCGCTGTCGCCCGTGCACGCGGCCCGGTTCCGCGACAAGTTCGGAGTGCTGGTGCTGAACTCGTACGGTCAGACAGAACTCGGCGGTGAGGTCGTCGGTTGGTCGGCCGCCGACGCCCGTGAATGGGGCGAGGTGAAACTGGGATCGGTCGGGCGGCCCTTGCCGGGGATCGACGTGTCGATCGCCGAGGACGAAGTGATGGTCCGGACCCCGACCACCGCTGAGCGCAAGATCGACCCCGCCTTCCTCGACCGGCTCACCGATGACGGCTGGTTCCATACCGGCGACCTCGGATGGTTCGACGAGGACGGCTTCCTGTGGCTCGACGGCAGAGTCTCGGACATGATCAATCGCGGCGGGCTGAAGGTCTTCCCGGGCACCGTCGAAGATGTCCTGTTGGCCGCTGACGGGGTACGGGAGGCCGCGGTGGTCGGTGTTCCCGACGAACGCCTCGGCGAAGTGCCCTGGGCGTTCGTCGCGCGAACCGACGATTCGGTGACCGCAGACGATCTCGTGGCGTGGTGCCGGGAACGTCTGACGCCGTACCGTGTTCCCGCCCGCGTGGTGTTCGTCGAGCGACTTCCGCGCAACGACGTGGGCAAGGTGGTCAAACGCGACCTCGCCGTGCTTGCCGCCGGTGATCCCCAGACCGAGCGGAGCTGTTAGGACACCCGCTCCCGGTCAGTGCATGCGGTGTCGTGTCACCGCCCGCGACTCGCAGGTACGCCTCAGCTCTCTGAACAGTTCGTCTCGTCCGGCACGCGGAACGTCCGCCTGAGTTCTGTCTTGAGCACCTTGCCGGTCGAGTTACGCGGCAATGCCGGCACCAGCTCGAGTCGTTCGGGCGACTTGTGTCTGCTGAGCCCGAGTGCCCGACAGTGCTCGGAGAGCGCGCTCAGCGACACGTCAGCTCCGGGACGCACCACCACCACGGCGCAGACCCGTTCGCCGGTCCGCACGTCGGGGACCCCGATCACCGCGACGTCGACGACGTCGGGATGCGCCGCCAGTACGTTCTCGATCTCCAGTGCCGAGATGTTCTCCGCGTTGCGGATGATCGCGTCCTTGATCCGGCCGGTCACGAACACGTTGCCCGCGTCGTCGACATAACCTTGATCTCCGGTGCGGAACCATCCCTGGGAATCGAAGGCGTCGACGTCGAGTGTGGAGTCGACGTACCCGAGAAAGCACTGTGGTCCACGCAGCAGCAATTCGCCTGGCTCACCCGCGCCGACCTCGAACCCGTTGTCGTCCACCACCTTCAACGACACACCGGGTACCGCCTTGCCCACCGTCCGGTCGATCAGATCCGGGTCGCCGCACGGAGGAGCGGCCGTTGCCACGGGAAACTCGGTGAGACCCCACGAGTTCGCCACTCCGTCGACCGAGAAAGTCTCCCGCACCTGTCGGCTCAGCTCGGCAGTGACCGGAGCACCACCACCGACACACCCACGCAATGCCGGGTACAGCGGTTCTGCGCCGTTGCGTCGCTGCGCCGCAAGGAAAGCGACGAAGAACGGTGTCGCGGTGCCAAGAAGGGTCGGTTTGTGGCGTACCAGCGCGGACGGAGTGAGATCCGGATCGAACGTGTCGAACAGCACCAGCTTCATCCCGGTGACCAGCGACGCCGCCAGCATCGCGGCTCCGCCGATGTGGGAGACGGGAAACGCGATCGGGTTGACGTCGCAACTCGTCGCCCCCACGATGGCCACCACCCCGGCCGACCCGGCCATCACCGACCGGTCGCTGTGGCGCACACCCTTGGGTGCTGCCGTGGTACCCGACGAGTAGTACACCCAGCGCGCCTCGTCGGCGTCCGTGGGCGGCGGCGGAAGTGCCGAACGGTCTCCGACAGGAACGTCCAGTCCCGCCGGCACCGGGGTTTCCTGGTCGATGGTGATCACATTCATCGGGTGCGTCCCGGCCAGGGAATGCGCGAGGCCGGCGTGGTCGAATCCGCGCCAAACCCGGGGGGTGATGAACACCTCGGTACCGAATTGCTCTACTGCGAAACGGATTTCACTTTCCCGCCAGATCGGCAATATCGGGTTCTGGACAGCACCCAGACGGGCGAGCGCTGTCATGACGACCATGGCCTCCAGCCTGGTCGGCAACTGCCAGGAAACACGTGTTCCTCGGCCGACACCGTCGGCGGCCAGCGCCGCAGCGACATCCAGAGCGGCATCGCGCAGTTGAACACAGCTCAGACCGCGGTCGTAGTCATCGGCGAGGATGACGCGATCGGGCTGTGCGCCCGCGGCCTCGTCGACGAGGTCCCAGAAGGTGGCCGACGCGAGCCCGGTCATCGGGCGGGCAGCTTGAGTCGACGTTTGGCCAGGATGTTGCGCATCATCTCCGAGCTGCCCCCTGACACTGTGTACGCGCGCGACCACAGCCAGCACTCCCGCAGTCGCTGCTTGGCCTGCTGCACCGCGGTGTCGGCGAGGTCGACAGTGACGGCGGTCGCCGCCAACTCGGCACCGAAGGCCGCCACGGTGTGATAGGTCTCGGCGAAACTCAGCTTGGCGATGGAGCCGTCGCCGACCTGCTCGGCACCGATGATCATGCGCTCCACGTGATCGTCGATGAACGCCTTGGCCACCTCTGCCTCGACCGCGAGCTGGGCCACCTGCTGACGGACATCCTCGCGTTCGGCGGTGGGCCTGCCGTCGATCGTCGTCCCCCTCAGCACGGTCACCAGATCGTCGATGAGCAACTCCAACAGGATGACGTTGCCGCCGATCCCGAAGCGTTCGAAGTCCAGCCCGGTCATGATGATCGACCATCCCTGGCCTTCCGTCCCGATCAGCGCATCGGCCGGCACCCGCACGTCGGTCATGAAGACCTCGTTCACCTCGATGGCATCGCCGATGGTGCGGATCGGCCGTACCTGCACGCCGGGGGTGGAAAGCGGGATGGCGAACACCGAGAGACCGTGGTGGCGCTTCGAAGCGGGATCTGTCCGGATGAGCGCCAGGCCCATGTCCGCCCAGTGGCCGTCGGTGATCCAGGTCTTCTGGCCGTCGATGACCCAACTTCCATCGTCCTGCCGGACACCTCGGCTGCGGACACCGGCGATGTCGCTTCCGGCGTCCGGTTCGCTGAGCAGCTGACACCACACGTGCTCGCTGCGTCTGATCGGCGGCAGCATGGCCTTCTTCTGCTCCTCGGAACCGAAGTGCAGCAACACGTGTGCGGCGAGATTGACCTGGTCGACGGGACGCGGAACACGGGCCCGCAGGATCTCTTCGCTGACGATGCGATCGTGCATCGGGTGATGGTCGGCGCGTCCCCCGTGCTCGACGGGCCAGTCAGCGCCGATGAACCCGGCCTCGAACAGACCTGCAAACCACCTACGGAGTAGACGCTCCTGCTCCGCGTCGACCGGGGCGCGATGGCCTTCGCGCGCCTCGATCGGCGGTGCGTGTTGCCCGATGAAGGCTCGAACCTGCTGCCGGAATCGAGCCAACTGAGCATCGTCGGGCCGCGCAGCGCCCGCGCTCACCATCCCGCCGCCTCGGCCAGGCCCGCGCGGGCTGTACGGGCGGTGCCGAGCAGTGCGGCATTGGTGAACACTCGCCGCAGTTCGTTGTGCAGCGGATACTCCCAGGTGAAGCCGATGCCGCCGGACAACTGCATGCACTCGTCGACGGCAGCGGTCGCTTTGCCCGCCACGAAGGCGTGCGCCACCGCCGCGGCCTTGACCGTCTCGGCGCCGCCACCCGTCGCCGCCGCACGCGCCGCCTTCATGACCGCCGCGCGCGCCTTGACCTCGAACATCAGGACCTCGACGAGTCGGTGCTGGACAGCCTGGAAGCTCGCGATGGGCACGTCGAATGCGATGCGCTCCTTCAGGTACGCGGTCAGCCGGGCGAATGTGGTGGCCACCGTGCCCACCGAATCGGCACTGAGCAACAACCGTGCCAATGCCAAGAGCAGCTCAGCCCGTTCGCGTGATCCGATGGTGGTGGCCACCGCGTCCGACGCGTCGATGCGCCACGCCGGCCGGGCCACGTCGAGCAGATCATCATCGACGCGGCGTCGGGCACCGGCAAGTTCTGTCAGCACGACGCCACCCGGTCCCAGCGTGATCAGGATGTCTGCCCGGTCGCCGCGGATCAGCCGGACGACGTCGTCGGCGACGGCGATACCCGCCACCGCGCTGCCGTTCATCAACGGGCCCAACCACTTCTCGCGGATCTCGGCCGGAGCGCTGTCCACCGCCGCGGCGGCGACCGTCACCCCCAGCCACGCCGACCGGTCACCCGAGCGTCCGAGTTCCTCGGCGACCACCGCCGCTTCCACCGGGCGCCACCCCGCGCCGCCCGAGGATTCGCCGACGAGCAGGCTCGTCCAGTCCAGCGCGGCCAGGTCCTCGACCGAGTCCTTGTCCCCGCGGCCGGCGAGGAAGTCGCGTGCGGATTCGCGGACCAGGTCCAGCTCGACGGTCGCCTCGTCTTCTGTCACCACGGGCGGTTAGCCCCGGCGCAGCAGCTGCTCGGCGTTGTCCCGCATGATCCGCTTCTTGGCGGCGTCGTCGAGGGGATCGAGCAGCTTGACGAAGTCAGCCGGCTCCGCGAGACCTTCGGCGTGCGGGAAGTCCGAACCCATCAGCAGGCACTCGTCATATCCGAGCCGCTCGACGATGGCCGGGATGTCGTCTTCGGGATAGGGCACGACTCCGACATGGCGACGGAAGATCTGCGACGGACGTTCGGTCAGCTTGCCACCGATCCACGGGCCGTTGCGGCCCATTCCGCGGCTCTTGTCCATGTGGATGAGGAATTGCGGCACCCATTCGGCCCCATGTTCGGCGACCAGGACGTTCAGACCAGGGAAACGGCCGAACAGGTTGTCGAAGATCAGCGCGGACAGCGTGTCCTCGATCGGTCGCTGCCCATAGATGTTCATCCACTGCCACGCCGACATGTGCCACGCCGCCGGATCGGGGTTATGTCCCCACGCCGGCGAGATCGCATTGAAATACCAGTAAGGCTGGATGTGGAAGACCAGTGTGCAGCCGGCCTCCTGCAGCCGCGCGTAGATCGGGTCGAAGTACGGGTCGCCGGGTGAACGGCCGTAGGCGGGCCCGGTCGGCAGCAGTACCATGCGTGCGCCCTGCTCGATGATCGCCTCCGTCTCCGCGATCGCCAGATCGAGGTCGCGCAGTGAGAGCAGCGCCGTAGCGTAGATCTTGTCGTCGTAGTTGAAACCCCAGGTGTCGTCGAACCAACGATTGAAGGACCTCAGGTTTGCGTACAACGCCTCGGTGTCGTCGACGTAATGTTCTGCAGCCAAGGCCATTCCGGCGGGAAAGATGACTGCCCGCTCCACATTCTGCGCAGCCATCACCCGCAGTCGCGGTTCCCGTTCGAGATATTCGGGCTGCATGGGCTGCGGCTCGTAGGTCTCGTCGGGATTTCCCGACCCCATCTGCTTGAGCATCTCCTTCAACGAACCCGGCCGATAGGCCAGGTCGAAGCCCAGCCCCGCCTCACTGTTGAAGGTGGCCACCCGGTGGCCGGCAAGGATGACTTCCTTCCCGTCGGCGCCCCGCACGGGGGCGATGGCACGGTCATGAAATTCTTTGGGCAGGTACCGGGTGAATGCATCGCGCGTCTCATAGCAGTGCGTGTCGCAGTCGAAGATCCCGTACCCGAGTCTGCCTGTCATGCCGTGGCCCCTTCCCGTGAGAATCATTATTCTCCGATACTGGAAAACATACTATCCTCGTTCGGGAATGCCTATCCCGGGTTGGGGAGGCTACGCCGGACCAGGAGGCAACGTGCCCAAGAGCGAGCTCGACGAACTCCGTGAGGCGGTCCGCGACTTTCTGGGCAAGGCATCGTCGAGTCAGACCGTGCGCGAGCTGATGTCGACCGAGGACGGCTATGAGGACACGGTGTGGCGCCAGATGGCCAACGAACTGGGGCTGCACGGTATCGCGGTCCCCGAACAGTGGGGTGGCGCCGGGGCGGGGATGCCCGAACTGGCGGTTGTCCTCGAGGAGATGGGCGCCGCGCTGCTGTGCGCGCCCTTCTTCTCGACTGTTGCCATGGCGACCACCGCCCTGCTTTCCAGCAGCGACCAGGAAGCGATCGGCGACTTCGTTCCCGGGTTCGTCGACGGTTCGGTCACCGCGACACTCATCCTCAATGGGCGCCTCGACGCGTGGGACGCGGGAGCGGTCACACTGACCGCGCAGCGAGTGGACGGCGGGTACCGCGTGTCTGGTGAGGCTGCGATGGTGCTCGACGGCCACACCGCCGATGTCGTCCTCGCAGCCGCGAACACCGAACGCGGACCGTCACTGTTCGCTGTGTCCTCGGATGCGCCCGGACTGCGCCGCCGAGTGTTGGCCGGCTTGGACCGCACCCGCAAGGTGGCCCACCTGATCTTCGAGGAGGTGCCGGCGCGGTTGATCGGCACCGAGGGCGACGCGGAGATCCCGTTGCAGCGGACCTCCGACATCGCCACTCTGGCACTTGCAGCCGAACAACTCGGCGCCGCACAGCGCTGCCTGGACATGGCCGTCGACTACGCCAAGAGCCGTATTCAGTTCGGTCGCGCGATCGGCAGCTTCCAAGCGGTGAAACATCGCTGCACGGACATGCTGATCCTCGTCGAAGGAGCCCGCTCGGCGGTGGCACACGCCTCCGACGTCATCGACAGCGACGAGTTCGCCATCGCGGCCTCCGTCGCCAAGATGGCGTGCTCGGAGGCCCTCCTGCAGGTCGCGCTCGACAACCTGCGGGTGCATGGCGGCATCGGCTTCACCTGGGAACACGACGGTCACCTCTACGTCCGCCGCGCCAAGGCTTCGGAGCTGATGCTCGGCAGTCCGGACTTCCATGCTCAGCGCCTCGCCGCCCTGGTCGCCCCATGAAAGGAAACCTGTGACCCTCTCGTTCTCCCTCGAACTCCCCACGCACCGTGTCGATGCCGAGGAGGAGTTCGTGTGCGCATCGGCGATCTCCGAAATCGCCGGTGCTGCCGAAGCAAACGGGTATGCGGCAGTGCACGTCACCGACCATCCCGCCCCCGACGGAAAATGGCTCGACCACGGCGGCCACCATGCGCTCGATCCGTTTGTCGCCCTGTCGTTCGCCGCTGCTGCGACGTCGACCGTCAGGCTGTTGACCAACGTGTACATCGCCGCCTACCGCAACCCGTTCCTCGGAGCGAAGGCGATCCAGAGCCTGCAGGTGCTTTCGGGCGGGCGATTGATCATCGGGACGGCGGCGGGCTATCTCAAGCCCGAATTCCGGGCGCTGGGAATAGATTTCGACAACCGGGGCGCCCTCCTCGACGAGGCGCTCGACGTTCTCGACAAGGTGTTCTCGGGACAGGACGTCGCCTACGAGGGAACCTCTTTCGCCGCGCGGGGTGTGCGTCTGCGTCCTGTCCCGGACAAGCCACCGGTGTGGATCGGCGGCAACAGCAAGGTCGCGGTCCGCCGGGCGATATCGCGCGGACAGGGCTGGGCACCGTTCAACACCTTCGGATACGCAACGGCGTCGCGTACGGCGGAGATCTCCACGCTCGACGAACTCGAATCGGCCATCAACTGGGCCAGGAACTACGCCGACCAGGTCGGCCGGACGACACCCTTGGAGATCTGCTTTTCCGCAGGCAATCTCCTCGACTCCACCCGCTCGGTCGACGAACGTCACGCAACCCTGCAGCGACTCGCCAGTGCGGGTGTCACCTGGCTGCCCATCGCGCCCGCCGGCGCCGACCGCGCCGAGGTGCTCGAAGAGGCCGCGCAGTTCGCCAAAGAGTTCATCGCGACGTAGTGCTCATCCAGCCATCAGGCTCCCGTCTGCGAAGCCATCGACGCTGACCTTGCGATGAGCGAACAACCATGCCTGCCCGACAGGCACCAGCACATCGCGGTACCTCCCCCAGTGGTCCAGACCGACATCGGTATACACCGCGAAGTAGCTGCTCACCTCGATCCGGTCCGCCGCGACCGAGCCGAAACGCACGCTCGACACGTGGTGGCGAACGTGACTGGGCTTCGGCCGGCCCGCATCGCTCGGCGCGCTCAGCGCCGCACCGAGTCCGGCGACGATCTCGGCAGGTCCGGTCAGCGGTTGTGCCCCGCCCGTGAACTCCAAGATGCCGTCTACCGCGAAACATGCAGCGAGCACGGGCAAGTCGAACCGGTCGGTCGCCGCGGTGTAGTCCGCCAACGTCTGGCGCACCGATTCCCTTGCCACGATCTCCCACATCTGCATGCGCACTCCTCTGCACTGGTTCCCGGACCGAAAACAACGTCCCGCCGAAGCATATGGATGTTCGCACAGCGAGGTGATAACGTCATTCTCACTAATCGTAAATGCTGATATTCGCTGCTCCTGAGGAGGAATCAGCCCCATGGCCACCCGCTCGCTGCCCTACCCGGTTTTCGACATCGACAACCACATGTACGAGACCACCGATGCGTTGACCAAGTTCCTCCCTCGCCAGCACCGGGGGAAGGTCGGCTACGTCGAGGTCAACGGACGTCCGAAGCTGGTCGTCAAGGACCACATCAGCCATATGATCCCCAACCCGACGTTCGAGCGGGTGGCGCGACCGGGCAGCGCCGAGGACTACTTCCTCGGCAACAACCCCGAAGGTCTGAACTTCCGCGAATTCGTCGGTGAGCCGATGGAAGTCATTCCTGCCTTCCAGCATCCGGCGCCACGTCTGGAACTGATGGATGAACTCGGTATCGACCAGTGCGTGATGTATCCGACGTTGGCCAGCCTCATCGAGGAGCGCACCACCGACGACGTGGTCCTCACCCACGCGATCATCCACGCACTCAACGAGTGGATGCACGAGCACTGGACGTTCAACTACCAGGACCGGATCTTTGCCACCCCGGTGATCTGCCTGCCCTTGGTCGACGAGGCCATCAAGGAGTTCCACTGGTGCCTGGAGCGCGGGATGAAGACATTCCTGGTCCGGCCCGCGCCGGTGCCCAGCCGGTTCGGCGGGTCACGGTCCATGGGGCTGCCCGAGTTCGACCCCTTCTGGAAGGAGGTGGTCGACGCCGGCATTCCCGTGACGTTCCACGCCGCGGACAGCGGCTACCAGAAGCACCTCATGGAGTGGGAGGGCGGCGACGAGTACCTGTCGTTCAAGCCCAGTGCGCTGCGGGAGGTGGTGATGGGGTTCCGCGCCATGGAGGACACATTGGCGGCGTTGATCTGCCACGGGGCCCTCTCCCGCTTCCCCGACCTCAAGGTCCTCGTGGTGGAAAACGGCAGCGGCTGGGTGCGAAATCTGCTGCGGCTGTTGGACAAGGCCTACCGGACGATGCCCAAGGAGTTCGACGAGCATCCCGTCGAGGTGTTCAAGCGCAACGTCTACATCCACCCGTTCCTCGAGGATGACATCAAGGGGATCATCGAGATCATGGGTGAGGACCACGTGATGTTCGGCTCGGACTTCCCGCACCCGGAGGGCATCGGCGACCCGTTGAGCTTCGTCGACCGGCTCGAGGGTGTGTCGGAATCGGCCAAGGCGAAGATCATGGGCGGCAACGCCATCGAGCAGTTGGGGCTCAAGGTCTCGGTATGACGGACACGTCCGTGACGCCCTCTGTTTCACCGAAGACCTTCGACGGTATCGCCGGCTTCGAATCCCACGTCGGGGAGCACCTCGGCTACAGCGACTGGCGGCAGGTCACGCAGAAAGAGATCGATCTGTTCGCCGAGGCGACGGGTGATCATCAGTGGATCCACGTCGACCCCGAGCGGGCGGCGGCCGGGCCGTACGGCAGGACCATCGCGCACGGGTATCTGACGCTGTCGCTCGTTCCGCTCTTGGTCAAGCAGATCTACCAGGTGACGGGGCTGTCGATGCAGGTGAATTACGGCGTCGACAAGCTGCGGTTCCCGGCGCCGGTTCCGGTGGATTCGCGGATCCGCGCCGGCGCCGAACTGATCAAGATCGAACGAAATGATCGTGGCGGACGGGCGACCGTGCGGGTGACGGTCGAAGTGGAGGGCTCCGACCGCCCCGCCTGTGTGGTGGACACCATCGCCGCCATGGTCGACGCCTGAGCGCGCTAGGCGTTCAGGAGCTTCTCCCCGATCACGTTTCGAGCGCGTAGCGAATCGATCTGCTCGTCCGAGAGCCCATGTGCGCGAAGCACATCGGTGTTGTGCTGCCCCAGAGTCGGCGGCGCACTGCGATGGTGGTGCGTCGGCCCGACGCTGAACCGGAACGGCCACCCCGGGTAGCGGTGCCGGCCAGTGATGGAATGTTCCAGCTCCTGATAGAACCCGCGCGTTTCGAGCTGCTCGACGTCGTACATCCTGTCCGCTGTCAGCACCCGGCCGGCCGGCACCCCCCGCTGACCCAGTTGCTCGACGGCGTCATCCGGTTCCAGCGTTGCACACCACGCAGAGAGCACGTCATCGATGTCTTCTTGGTTGGCGCGGCGGTCTTCCGGGGTGGCGAATCGGGGGTCCGCGAGCAGTTCAGCGCGACCGATGAGTTCCACCACCGCCTGCCAGTCGGCATCGTCACGGATACTGACGGCAACCCACTCGTTTTCTCCGTCAGCGGGATAGACGCCTTGCGCGTAGTGCCGATGGCGGTTGCCCTCCCGTGGTCGCAGCGCACCGGTGAGCGAGTACTCGATGACCGGCTCGGCGGTGACCGCTGCGCCGACCTCGATCTGCGCGACCTCGATCAACTGACCCTCACCGGTCCGGGAGCGGTGGTCGAGCGCGGCCAGCAGGGCGACCGCCGCGTGCACGCCGGCGAGCGGGTCAGCCGGTCCCTGCAGATTGCACGGTGGGCCATCGTCGTACCCGGTTACGGCCGACATTCCGGAGAGCTGCTCGATGTTCAACGCCCAGCCGACATAGTCGCGCCACGGGCCCTCGAGGCCGAACCCGGGCATGCGCACCATGATGACGTCCGGATTCACCTGCGCCAGCGAGTCGTAGTCGAGCCCGAACTGCTCGACCACCCGAGGCGAGAAGTTCTCCACCACCACGTCGGCCTCGGCAGCCAGTTTCATCGCAAGCTCTCGCCCCTCGACCGAAGACAGGTCCAACGTGACATCGCGCTTGTTCAGGTTGGTCCCCTGCCACAGCGGGCCGCGCTCGTACCAGTCGTCGCCTTGGCGGAGCAGGGCTCCCGAGAACCGGTGCGCGTCCGGGCGCTGGATCGACTCGATCTTCACCACGTCGGCGCCGAACGCACCGAGATAACACGTGAGATATGCCCCGGCCCAGAAAGTGCTGAGGTCGAACACTTTCAGGCCTGCGAAGGGCAGCGCGATGTCGCCGACTGGTTGGGGCGCGGCCGGCTCGTCGCGCGCCGGCCATGCCTCGGTCGGCACTGTGCCCAGGCGAGGTGCCGGTCCCGGCAACGTCTGAGCCGGAGTCTTCGAGAGTCGGAAAGCCGGTCCCGGGCGGAGGAAGCGCGTCGTCGTCGCAGGCTCGCCGCCGGTCTCGGTGAAGAATCGCCGCTCGGCGTACTGGGGACATCCCGATATCGAAGATCCGTCGGTCACCGGCGCTGCCGGTATGCGCATCGCTTGGCAGACATCGACGATCTCGGCGACGGTCATCGAATCCAGCCAGGGCTGAGCCTTCGCGAAGAACTCGTCGCGCTCGGGGCCGCCGAGCATGATCGCCAGCTGGTGCTCCTCGAACTCGGACAGACCGACCATTGCACACACATCGAGCCAGTGCTGACCGGTGAGGCAGTTGATGCCCACCCATCCGTCGGACGCACGCACGATACCCAGCATCGGGCCGGCTTTGGTGTCCGTCGGCAATCCCATGCTCTTGAGCCTTTCGGCCAGCATCATCGGGTATGGCAACGTCGACAACAATGACTCGAGCATCGAGAGATCGACCTCGACCACGCCGTCAGCTCCGTCGGCGACGCGCAACGCCGTGAGCGCACCGAGCGCCGCGTACGCCCCGCCGATGTACTCGGGGATTCGTCCGCCCGCTTGCACGGGTGTCCTGCCGAACTCCCGATCGTTCACCCAGCCCGAGACCGCTTGCAGCGTCAACGGTGTGGTTTCCCGGCCGCGAAGTGGTCCCGCTTGACCGAAATCGGAGATTCGAATAACCACCAGGTGGGGGTTGATCTGCTGCAAGCTGTCGGCACTCAACAAATCGACCCATTCCCCAGGTGCCGGAGCGGTCAGATTCTCCACCAAGACATCGGCACCGGCTATCAACTCTCGAACCGAGTCGGCCTGGCGGACATCCCGCAAATCCGCGGTGGCCCCGAGCTTTCCGGCGTTGAGGTACTCGAAGAGCCCACTGTGGACAAGTTGTGTGCCGTCGCCGAGGATCGGGCCCCAGGACCGCATCGGATCGCCATCCGGCGACTCGATCTTGTAGACATCGGCACCGAGGTCCACGAGAAGCTTGGTGCAGTACGGCGCCGCGATGTCGGTTCCGAACTCGACGACGCGAAGCCCGGACAGGGGCCCACTCAACATACCGGCACTCCGATCGCCTTGGGCTCCATGTAGGCACGCAGGCCCATCACACCCCCCTCGCGACCGATGCCGCTCTGCTTGAAGCCTCCGAACGGAGCATCTCCGGGGATGGTCCCGTTGATCGACACCTGTCCGGTGCGAAGTCGGCGTGCGATCGCGACGGCCCGATCGACATCGCCGCTCCAGACTCCACCCCCGAGTCCGTAGGAAGAGTTGTTGGCGATGGCAACGGCTTCGTCGTCACCGTCGTAGCGCAGGACGGTCAGCACGGGACCGAACACCTCCTCTTGGACGATCATCGCCTCCGCGGAGACACCGGTCAGAATCGTCGGCTCGTAGTAGAAGCCACGATCGTGGCCCGTGGCCGGCTGCCCGCCGGTCACCACTGTCGCGCCGTCATCGACGGCCCGCGCGACCAGTCCTTCGACGCGTTCGAGGTGTTGCGCGCTGATCAAAGGTCCCATCGTCACGTCCGCACCGACCGGATCTCCGACGACGGTCTCCTTCGCCAGCACGCTCAACCGTTCGACCACCTCGTCGTGAATGGCAGTGGGCAGCAGGAGCCGGCTGTTGAGAATGCATGCCTGTCCGGCGTGCAAGGTGCAGCCCTCGAACAGAATCCGTTGCAACAGCTCATCGTTCAGCTCGACATCGTCAGTCAGGATGGCCGCCGACTTGCCGCCGCATTCCAGCAGCACGCGCTTCATCGTGGTCGCCGCCCCGGCCATCACCTCACGGCCGACGGCCGAGCTACCGGTGAAGCTGACCATGTCGACGCGAGGATCCAGCGTGAGTAGCTTGCTCGCATCCACACCTGTCGGGGTCACGACGTTGACGACGCCGGGCGGGATGTCGGTCTCCTCGTCGATGATCTTGGCCAGGGCCAGTGCCGACAGCGGGGTCAAGGGAGACGGTTTCAACACCAGGGTGTTGCCGGCCGCCAGCGCCGCACCGAGTTTCATCACGTTGAGCGTGTGGGGAAAGTTCCATGGAGTCAGGGCAGCCACGACGCCGAGGGGCTCGTACCGCAGATAGGTCGTCCCCGCCGCCCCCCACGCGTCCATCGGAGCTTCAGCCGGCTCGATCGCCAGTTCCGCGGCATGCCCGACCATGAACGCCGGCCCCTCGACATGGATCAATCTCTCGTTTGACGTGCAGCCCCACTCGGCTTGGGCCAGAGCGTAGACATCGTCGCCGCGTGCGAGCAGCGCATCGCTGAGCTGCTGCAGACAACGTGCGCGCTCCTCAGGCTCGAGGTTCGGCCACGGACCGGCGTCGAAAGCCTGACGCGCAGCGGCCACCGCGGATTCGACCTGGGTGACCCCGGCGTCCGGGGCCGTCGTGAGGACCTCTTCGGTAGCCGGGTTCACGACGTCGTAGCGGCCGCCCTCCGGTTCGACCCATTGCCCGCCGATGTAATGCCCGTACTCCTCGACGAGTGGACTCGTTGTGACCATCGGCGCGTGAACCTCTCCCGCTGCGGCTGGACTGTCGGACTCTTGAGGAGGCGGCTGCGTGATCAACGGCAACGCGTGAGCTCCTACACATCAACCCTCTGTGTACACCTCCCGCTATTGTGGCGTCAATGTTTATTGTCCTGAACTGCGCTTTTCTTAGTGAACGCCACGGCGATTCAACGGCTCACGGCATGATGACCGGACACTACGTCTCATTGTGTCCGGGCGCTTCGTGCCGCGCGGCCGTTGCTTCAAGGTTCGGACGGCCCACTACATGTCGTTGCGCGATTGCCGGGTGACGATTGCCGGCCCCGCCAACGGCCGGGCGAGCACGCCAGCTCGTGCCTCGACGACCTCTGGTATCGCGTTGACCGCAGCCAGCGCCGTCACCGCCACGCCTGGATTCACCCGATCTGTCGGTGACTGTTCGAAATACAGCTCCAGGCACATACTGGGTCGTCCATCGACGCGAATGACCATGCCGCCTTGGTTTTCTCGTGACGGCCGGGGCCACCGGTCCGGCCAGGGCGTGGCACTGACCGTCGCGAAGTACTGGACCGCGACCCTCGGCTGGCCATCGATGACGCCGGCCAGCTGCCAGCGGTGCGCACAGATCGTGCCTTCGGCAATGACACCGATATCGGTCTGCAGATCCGCGGGTGCGAGCAGCGTCTCCCAATCGAGATCGATGCTGTCGAGTTCCAGGCCCAGGATGTCGGCGATGTATCGCACCACGGTCTCCCAGTCATGGTTGACCTTGCCCGAGGCGATCCGGGCGGGTACGTGGCCGTCGGGCTTTCCGAAGCCCATGGATTCGTGCAGGACGTCCCAGATCGGATATGACTTGTCCAGGTCGAGCGCGTATTCATCCATGCGGTAGCGGTCGACCGTACCGGCCCCCGTGAGCAGGGCGGTCGGGATGTTGAGGCTGACGAATCCCGGTTCAGCGCCGGTGGCGTAGAAGGTGGAATTGCCCTTCGCCGCCGCGGCTTCGATGGCAGCACGCCATTCCGGCGGCGCGGCAGGTGGGTAGACCATCGGGATCATCGCGAACGTGACGACGTTGATTCCCGCCTCGAGAAACCTGGCGATGTCGGCGACCGCGTCGTTCTCGCGCCGAACCGCTGTGGCGCAATACGCGACACAGTCGGGCGCGAGCGCCAGGACTGCATCGTGATCGTCGGTCGCGAGCACACCGACGTCCGAAGCATCGCACAGGCTTCCGGCGTCCACACCGACCTTCTCCGCCGTCGACACTTTGACTCCGACGAGTTCGAGCGCCGGGTCATCGATGATCGCCCGCAGCGCCTGCTTCCCGGTCAACCCGGTTCCTACGTGAACGACCCGATACTTCCGAGATCGGTCATTGGTCATCGATCACTCCTTCTGTGGACTTCTCGCGCGACATCAACCGCATGTGGATCACGGCGCCGACGCATGTACGGGTACACGTCCCCAGCCGAAGACATTGGGCATCTTGACCCGTTCGAGTCCCGCGACGTCGACGTCGTACTCCGGGATCAGATCGAGCAGGATGTCGATGGCGATCCGACCTTCCATGCGTGCCAGCGCCGCCCCGAGGCAGCTGTGTATGCCGTAGCCGAATCCGAGGTTGTGCCCGGAGTGTCGCCGGTGGATGTCGAAGCGATCAGCATCGGGAAACGCGCGCTCGTCTCTGGTGGCTGACCCGTTGATGAGCATGACGGGCTTGTGCTTGGGTATCACCGTGCCGTGAAGCTCGACGTCGATGTTGCTCCAGCGGATGTCGTACTGCGACGGCCCCTCATAGCGCAGCAGCTCCTCGAATGCGGCAGGGATGAGGTCTCTGTTGTTTCTCAGCGTTCGCCATTGGTCCTTGTGGCGCGCGAAGATGACCGCGGCGCTGGCGACCAGTTTGGTTACGGTTTCGGCACCCGCTCCGCCGAGCATCGACGCGAAAGCCGAGATCTCCATGTCGTCGAGACGGGTGGTGGTGCCGTCGTCGCGTTCGACTTCCGCCTCGATCAGTCGCGATATCATGTCGTCTTGCGGCTGAGATCGCTTCTGCACCACCAGGTCGTAGTAGTACCTCCACATCGATACCGCAGCCTCGCGGCCGGCCGGCGTGGTGCTGATGTTGCCCGGTTCCCGTTCCAGCAGTGCGTCCAGCCAATGACGTATCTGCTGTCGCCCTTCTGGTGGTACCCCCAGCATCGTGGTGATGATCTCCACCGGAAACAGTGCGGAAAAGTCTTCGACCATGTCGAACGATGTCACATCGATGTTCTGTGCGGCTGTTTCGATCACGTCGCGGATCATCGGCTCGAGCTTGGCGATCGACCGTGGGGTGAAGACCTTGTTCACCAGTGACCGCATACGTGTGTGCTGTGGGGGGTCCATCATGATGATCACCCCTTGGGGGACCATTGCGTCGGGGTCGATGAAGTGATCGAGCGTGACGCCCTTGGTCGAGGAATAGGTCTGGTGATCGCGCATCGCGGGGGCGACATCTGCGTAGCGCGACAGGGCCCAAAAGTCGTACTGCTCGCTGTGGTAGACCGGAGCGCGGTCGCGCAATTGGCGGTAGATCTCGAACGGGTCGTTGAAGAACTCCTCTGAGAAGGGGTCGAAATGAACGGATGTCGAGGAATTTTCGGCCCGACTGTTCACACAGCGCCCTCACGCAAGAAGTTGACGGTGTATTCCTGGCTCGTCAAACCTCTGGGGTCCAGCCCGATGAGGGAGAGCAACTGTTCCCACTTGCCTTGGTCGACGAACCAGTCCCAGCGGGTGATGTGTCCGTCTTGATTCGTCCAGATGTAATCCCACTCCCGGATCTCGAACACCGTGCCGTCGGAAAGTGTCCCCGCGTAGGTGTCGCAGGACGAGAAACCCCACTGCCCGGCCACGCATTCGAACGGACTGACGAGGTGGTAGTCCGGCAGGTACTTCCACCACATGCGCCATTCCGGGGTGAGCATGTCGCCGTCCGGCGCGTACTTGGCCATGGCCGCCGCGACTTCTTCGGAGAACATCTCCCTTGCGGTCTGCGGGGCACCGTCATTGAAGTGCGGGCTCATCATGACGTAATCGGGTGCGAAGATGAACTTTTCGCCGAAGTTCACGTGCCGGCCCCGCTCGATCGGCTTTGCATAACCCTCCCACTTCTCGAAGGCGATCGTTTCGTGCAGCGCCACTCGATCCTCGGTCATCTCGCATTCCCTTTCACTGGTGCAGCTTGGCGAATCGCTTCAGGTACGGCCAGGCGATGTCGGGCGGTATGCCGCCACACAGCGGAGCGATGTTGAATACCTCACTCGCGCCGATGCGCTGTCGCGCCTCCTCGACCGACAGGATCACGTGCGATGTCGACGTCCCGCGCAACTCGTCGACCGATGTGGCGGTGGTGATGTTGGCCGACACCGTGTTGTCGGGATTCCATTCCGAGTAGGCCATCGCGTCGTGCAGCAGGTACTTGCCGATCTCGTCCCAGGCGGCGTCGACATCGTCGGCGACGAAACAGTTCGTCGCGGCGTTCCGGTCCGGGATCAGCACGAAGCCGGGCTCGAACCCGTTGTCGCGGCATGCTGTCTCATAGGCTTCCCGCATTCCTGGAACTCCGCCGTTGGCCAGCAGCCCCAACCCGTTTCGGCCGGCACGGCGGGCGGCAGCCAGACTCGCCCCGCCCCAGCTCATCATGGGTCCCTGCGCCGACCGTGGTCGCGGAGTGACCCTCATGCGCCTACCCCCGTGGTCGACTTCCTCTCCGGCCAACAGTCGGCGCAGCACGTCGAGCTTCTCATCGGCGAGCCGACCTCGTTGCGCCATGGACAGACCGAAGTGGGCATACTCCTCGGGTCGATAGCCGATGCCGAATACGTAGGTGGCCCGCCCCGCGCTGATGTGGTCGAGCACGGCCATGTCCTCGGCCAGTCGCGCCGGATCGTAGAAGGGCAGCAGGATCGTCAGGTTGAGCATCAGCCGGTTGGTCCGAGCTGCGATCGCCGCACCGAGCAGCAGCGGCGACGGTAGGTAACCGTCGTCGGCGCAGTGGTGCTCGCACAGCACGACTGCCAGACAACCGTGATCCTCGGCCCATACCGACATATCGCAGGCGGCCGCGTACAAGTCGGTGGCCGGCGCTCCCCACGAGGGCGCTCGCATGTCGAAGCGAAGAGTGAACACCGCTGCTATCCGTTCTGCCGTACGTCGGAACCGATCACTTTCTGACTTCAGCGATCCGGACCGAGGTGAAAGTCCGATGCGCGATGCGCCATCCCTGCGATGTGCGCACGACGTGATCGTCGTAATACCCGATGGGATTCGCGCCGCCGCCGGGGAACAGGATCACTGCGTCCACGTACGTGCGGACGGTCGCGGTGTCCCCGGCGATATCGACGGCCTGGTTGGTCATCCGGTGCAGCGTGTGCTCCGCGCCGACGTGAGCTGCCTCCATGAACTCGGCGATCTCCGCAGCCGATTGCCAGTGGCCGATCACGCCGTAGTCGATATCGGCGTCCTCGGCGAACACCGTTGCGAGAAGGCTGTATTGGCGGGTGTCGATCGCCGTGGCATAGCGGATGCTCAGGTCGATGATCTCATCACGGTCAGACATCAGAGGTCCCCGTTCGGATGGATCACGATCCGGGGCGGACCCTCTGACCGTCGAGCCTGGTCCAGCGCCTCGGGTACCTCGTCGAGGCCGATGATCCTGCCGACGCTGGGCAACGGGTCGAGTGTCCCCGCGACGACGGAATCGAGAACGCCGTACCAGTCCTGAGGCATCGGACCTCCGCCGAACTGCATTGTCAGCCCGTTGCGGGTCGCCTCGGTGATACTCAAGGTATCGCCGGTGTACCACCCGCCTGCGCAGTAGATCCGCGAACAGAACTCTGCCTCCGCGACGATCTTGTCGATCAGACCCGAGGCGCCCACGCATTCGAAGACCACCGCGCAACCAGCCAGGTGCCGTTCGGCGCGCACCTGGCGGAAGACGTCGAACACCGACTGCTGCGCAGGGTCGACGAGGATGTGCGCGCCGAAGCCGGATCGGGCCAGTTCGCGGCGTTCTGCGTGGAAGTCGGACACGATGATCGGATCGATCCCGCGCGCGGTCAGTGCGGCAACCGCCGACAGCCCGACGGCGCCGGCACCGATGATGATCGGGATCTCGCCCGGTTGCATGTTCGACGACCGCACATAGAACTCGCCCACCGCGAAGGCGTCGACAACGGCGATCGCGTCGTCGGACACCGCACCGTCGACGGCCTTCGCGGTCGCCTCGGGCACGACGAGCAGTTCGCCGAAACTGCCCTGGGCTTCGGGGTGCTGACCGATGATGCGCAGGCCGCCCGCGCCGCCGTCGACCAGTCGGATCGGCATCGATGTCACCCGGGTTCCGACGGGGAACGCGTCGCTGCATCCCGGTCCATGGCCGATGACCTCACCCACGAACTCGTGTCCCATGACGATGTCGCGGTCGGGGTCATACAACGACCGACCGGTCGGATCGTTGATCGCGAGATCGGGATGGTCCATGTAGTGCACGTCCGAGGCACAGATGGCGGTGCTGAGCGTCTTCAGGAGGAGATCACCCTGCCCGGGAACCGGATCGGTGGTCTCGCGAACCGTCACCTTGCCGTTCCGCAATACGACTGCCCGCATTTGCCGCCCCTCAGCGAATTGACAACTTCTCTACTATTAGAGAACTATTCTCCAATTACTGTGAAAACCGTAGGATGCGCATTCCAGGGAGTCAAGATGCGAGGAGCACGTTCCGCGCCCGCAGACCGGGTCCTCGACATCGTCGAGCTCCTCGGTGAATCGGGCAGCGCCGGATTGCGCTTCTCCGACATCGCGCGCGAACTCGGCCTGTCACAAGCCACAGCCCATTCGATCCTCAAGACATTGAACGACCGCCGTTGGGTGACAAGGGATCCGGTTTCCAAGAGATTCGCCCTCGGACTCGCCCTGGCCCACATCGCGGAACGGTTCGAGGCCACGCGTCCGTTCGCCTCGCTCGCCCGAGAAGCCATCGCTCGCCTGTCGGGCAGCACCCGCATGCCGTCTTCGGTGGTCGAACGCTGCGGAGACGATCTCGTCATCACCGCCTTCGAACAAGCCGATGGAACCGCTGAAACCGTCTCGCCCCATGAGCGCATCCCGTATGCGCCCCCCTTCGGGATTGCCTGCGCGGCGTGGGATACACCAGAGCAACAGGAGTCATGGGTGCAGCGGGGAGCGGCTGAGGACGCACGCCTCGCCGAGCGCTTACGCGCGGTGTTGAGTCGCACCCGGGACCGCGGCTACGACGTCGACTGGATGACGCCCTCGCTGGCCCAGGCAGCCCGGGCTATCCATACGTTGTCCGGCGAGTCCGTCCCCGACAACCTGCACTCGGTCATCGAACAGCTCCGCCTCGAGTTCCTCTCCGCGAACCTGCTGTCTGACGACGATGCACGCGGCGCACAGCAAGTGGCCACGATCTCCGCCCCTGTCCTGGACGCGAACAACAAGGTATTGCTCATTCTGGGTGTACATCCGATGCGCCCGATGACGACAAACGAGATCGCGGCTGTCGCGGAACCGCTGATGCAAGAGGTGGACCACGTGGCGCGCGGCGGGAACCCCCCGAGGCGCAGCACCGGCTGGAGAGCCTGAGCGGGACCCTTGCCCTGACAGGTTCCCCATGACTGTCGGACCAACTTGGCGCCTTGCCCATATAGTGCGTGTCCTGCAGGGGGCCGCGATTGTGCGAAACATAGCCTAACCACCTGATTACGACGATTGACGCAGTCATGCCGACCCTGGTAGACAAATCGATGATCAGACATATCGTTCTCTAGTGTCCGATTGCTCTGACGCGAAGGAAGGCCTAGGTCCTACTGTGCCCGTTGCTCAGCCCGCCAACCCCACCACGTCCCATCCGCTGCATTCGCCCGATTTCTACGCCGGCGACCCCTACCCCGCATACCGGGAGCTGCGGAACACCGCTCCGGTGGTGTGGAACGACGTCACGAACTTCTGGGCGTTGCTGAAATACGAAGATGTCCGATACGTCTCCAGCCATCCCCACTTGTTCTCCTCCACCAAGGGCATAACGATCCCGGACCCGGTGCTGCCGGAGCCGGTGCAGGAAGGCAATCTGATCTTCACCGATCCGCCGCGCCACCGTCAGTTGCGCAAGCTCATCAACTCGGGGTTCACCCGCCGCCAGGTGACGTTGCTGGAGCCCAAGGTCAGGGAGATCGTCAAAGGGATACTCGACGACGTCGACCCGACCCGTGAGTACGAGTTCGCCGAGGAGATCGCCGCACCTCTACCCACCCGCATGATCGCGGAGATGCTGGGCGCCCCTCCCGAGGACTGGGAACAGTTCCGGACCTGGTCGGACGCCGCAGTCGGTGCTGATGACCCCGACATCGAACTCGAGCCTGTCGTCGCGCTGGCCGAACTCTACGAGTACTTCACGAAACTCATCGCCGCACGGCGGTCGGGGGAAGTCGCAGGACAGGACGACCTCCTCAGCATTCTTGCCGCCGCGGAGGTCGACGGCGTACGGCTGACCGATGAGGATCTTCTGAACTTCTCGTTCCTTCTTCTCGTGGCAGGCAATGAGACCACCCGCAATCTGATCGCGCTGGGCACCCTGGCGTTGATCGAGCATCCGGACCAGTTCGCCCTTCTGCGATCTGACCCATCTTTGTTGACCTGCGCGGTCGAGGAGATGTTGCGCTACACCAGCCCGGTCACCCATATGGCCCGGCAAGCCACCGCGGACGTCGAGATCCGAGGTCAGCAGATCAAGGCCGGAGACACGGTCGTGATGCTCTACGGCTCGGCCAACCGTGACGAAGAGGTCTTCGGCGCCAACAGTGAAGAGTTCGACATCACCCGAAACCCGAACCCCCACATCGCCTTCGGCGCCGGTGAGCATGCGTGTCTCGGTGCGCAGCTCGCACGGCTGGAGGCCAGAGTCCTGTTCGAGGTCCTGCTGGGCACCTACCCGACGATCGAACTCACCGGTGACGTGACACGTCTGCGCGCCACGATGGTGCCAGGAGTCAAACGCATGCCGGTCCGACTGGGAACGAGATCCTGATGGACTTCGACTACACACCCGAGCAAGAGCAGCTCCGCAAGGACTATCGCGAGCGACTCGAAGCGGTCATGACGCCGGAGCGCCGCGCAGCCGTCGCGGGCCTCATGGAAGGCGGAGCCGCGATGTCGGAATGCCGCCGGGCGCTGGGACGGGCAGGTCTGCTGGGCGTGGCATGGCCGGTCGAGTTCGGTGGCCATGGCCTGACAGCGCTGGAGCAGTACATTTTCGGCGAGGAAGCGCGCCGGGTGAACGCCCCGCTGCCCATGATCACGCTCAACACGGTCGGCCCGACGTTGATCCAGTTCGGCACGCAGGAGCAGAAAGACAAGTTCCTGCCGGCGATCCTCAAAGGCAAGGTCGACTTCGCCATCGGTTACTCCGAACCGGGCGCCGGCAGCGACCTCGCCTCACTGCGGACGACTGCCGTGCGGGACGGGGACGAGTACGTGATCAACGGCGCCAAGATGTGGACCAGCGGCGCGGAATTCGCCGACTACATCTGGCTGGCCGCTCGTACCGATCCGGAGGCCAAGAAGCACAAGGGAATCACCGTCTTCATCGTGCCCACGGACTCCCCCGGCTTCTCGTGGAAACCGCTGCACACCATGCCGGGCGTATCGACCTATTACACCTTCTACGACGACGTCCGCGTCCCCGCCAGTGCGATCGTGCTGGGCGAGAACGAGGGATGGAAGTTGGTGACCAACCAGCTCAACCTGGAGCGCGCGGCACTGGGCAACCTCGGCGCTCTCGAACCGCTGCTGGAGAAGACCGTGAAGTGGGCTCGGGAGACGCCCCTGGACGACGGCATGGTCGTCGACCAGCCGTGGGTTCAGCAAGCGCTCGCACGCGTCGAGGCGCAGGTGGCCGCCTATCGCCTGCTGAATCTCCGCGTCAACGCCAACATGGGTGCCGGCGCCATCGGCATGGCCGAGGCCTCGGCGGCCAAGGTCTTCGGCACCGAGCTCACCCAACGGGTCGCGCGCGAACTGCTCGACATCATGGGCCAGGCGGGCACCCGAAAAGGATCCGCCGCGCCGCTCGAGGGTCAGCTCGAGACCGCGTATCGGCTCGCGGTCATCAACACCTTCGGTGGCGGTGCCAACGAAATCCAGCGCGACATCATCGCTATGGCAGGTCTCGGGATGCCACGCGCGCCCCGTGACATGCGAGTGTCCTGAGAAAGGGAATCCGTGACCGACACAGCCAAAGACGAACTGCGCCAGCGCCTCGACGCACTCATCGGCACACCTACCGACGGGGTCGGCAAGCCGGTGCACGCGCCCGACCCGGTGAACACCGCAATGATCCGGCACTGGGCATACGCCCTGAGCGACATGAACCCCGCGTACCTCGATCCGGAGTTCGCGCAGAACTCTCGGCACGGCGGGATCGTGTCGCCACCGGTTATGTTGCAGACGTGGACGATGCCGCCACCGAAGCTGGAGGGTATCCACGAGCGTGGCGGGGTGCCGATCGAGATGAAAGGCGAGAACCCGCTGCAGTTCCTCGCCGACGCCGGCTACACCGGCATCATCGCGACCAACTCGGATTTCGAGATCGAGCGTTATCCCCGTGTCGGAGACGAGATCACGTCCGAGACGGTCTTCGACTCTATCTCCGACGAGAAGAAGACGGCCATGGGCAACGGCTTCTTCGTCACGTGGGTCACCACGTATCGCGACCAGAACGGCGATGTCATCGGACGCCAATGGTTCCGGACGCTGCGATTCAAGACGGGTGGATGATGGCCAGCAGACTCGCCCCGTCGATCAGCCCGGACACCGAGTTCTTCTGGTCCGGACTCAAAGAGCATGAGCTTCGGATCCAGCGCTGCACCGACTGCAACAGCCTGCGCGTTCCGCCGCGGCCCATGTGCGGGAAATGCCAATCGCTGAACTGGGACCACGTCGTGAGCTCGGGCCGCGGCACGGTGTACAGCTTCGTGATGCCGCAGTACCCGCCGCTGCCGTTCCTGGAGTACCCCTACGTCGTCGCGCTGATCGAGCTCGAGGAAGGGGTACGGATCGTATCGAACCTCTGCGGCATCGAGCCCGCCGAAATCACGGTCGGCATGCCCGTCGAGGTCTTCTTCGAGAAGTTCGAAGCCCTGCCGAGCGGCGACGAGCTGGTTCTCCACCAGTTCAGACCTGCCCTCTAGCCGAAAGTTCTCTACTCCAATGGATTTCACCTTTTCCGAGACACAGGAGACGGTCGGCAAGGTCGCGCGTCAACTGTTCGAACACCGAGCCACGCCCGAACGCCTCACCGAACTCGAAGCAGGCGAGACCCGCCACGACCCCGAACTGTGGGCGGAACTCGCCGCCTCCGACCTGCTCGGGATCGCGGTACCCGAGTCCCTGGGTGGCAGCGGCGGTGGCTTCCTCGAGCTCGGGGTCCTGCTGAGCGAAGTGGGATGGAGTGTCGCCCCGGTACCGCTCTATGCCACGCTCCTTCTCGGCGCCGACACCATCGCACGCCACGGCAATGCGGAGCTGCAGCAACGGTTTCTGCCCGGAGTTGTCGACGGCAGCACCGTCTTGACGGCCGCGCTGTCCGAACCCGGAAATTCCGATCCCGCAACGCCGCGCACCACGGCACGCCGCGATGGCGGCTCCTGGCGACTGGACGGCACCAAAGAGCTCGTACCCGCCGCGCAACTCGCCTCGGCGATCGTCGTATCGGCCACAGCGGACGACGGGCCAGGCCTGTTCGTGGTCGAGACGCAGGCCGAAGGCGTCGCTGTGCATCCGGTGAGCACCACCGACGGCCAGCCTTTTGCCGACCTGGACCTCACCGGCGTCGCCGCCGAACGCCTGACCGCCCAGGACGGTGACGCCGTCTCCGCGTTGTACACCCGTGCGCTCGTCGGCCTGTGCGCCATACAGATCGGTGTCACCGAGCGTGCGCTGACCCTCGCCGCCTCCTACACCAGCGAGCGTGAGCAGTTCGGCCGTCCCATCGGGTCTTTTCAAGCAGTGCAGCAGCGGCTTGCCGATGCGTTCATCGACGTGCAGGCGATCCGCTGGACCACCTGGCATGCGGCATGGCTGGTCAGCGAGGGCCGGGATGCCGACCGGGCGGCGAGCATCGCGAAGTTCTGGGCCGCAGAAGCCGGCGCCCGCGTCGTGGCCTCCGCCCAGCAGGTGCACGGCGGAATGGGCATCGATGTCACCTACGCCTTGCATCGATATTTCCTGTGGGCCAAGCAGATCGAGCTCTCGCTCGGATCCGCGTCACAACAGTTAGCCCGGCTGGGGGCCGGATATTCGGAAGGAATCAGCGAATGACCGCCACGATCGGCCGTACCACCACATTGGCTTGGGACTCGATCACCGTCGGCGACGACGTGACCCCGATGGAGGTGCCGGTCACAACCACGTTGATCGTCGCCGGGGCGATCGCTTCGCGCGACTACATGCCGGTTCACCATGACCGCGACTTCGCCAACTCGCAGGGATCCAAGGACATCTTCCTCAACATCCTCACCACGAACGGCCTGTGCGTGAAGTTCCTCCACGACTGGGCCGGCCCGGAGGCCATCGTCAAGAAGCTCTCCATCCGGCTCGGCGTCCCCGCCTACCCCAACGATCCACTTCGGTTCGAGGGCAAGGTCACCGACAAATCCTCCGACGCCGCCGAGGGACTGGTCGAGGTGACCTTCAAGGGCACCAACAGCCTCGGTGACCACGTCTCCGGTACCGCGGTCCTCAGCCTGCTCGACGGTGCGGGCGCATGACCCTCGGCGGTAAAGCTGCCCTGGCCGGCATCGGCCAGACCGAGTACTCGAAGGAATCCGGACGCACCGAGATGCAGCTGGCGTGCGAGGCGGTCAAGGCGGCTATCGCCGACGCCGGACTACGCCCGGCCGACATCGACGGCATGGTGACCTTCACCGTCGACGAGAACGAAGAGATCGAGGTCGCCCGCAATGTCGGCATCGAGAACCTCTCGTTCTTCACCAGGGTGCCGCACGGCGGCGGCGCGGCCGCCGGAACAGTCATGCAAGCCGCGATGGCGGTGGCGACGGGCGCGGCCGAGGCGGTCGTCTGCTACCGCGCGTTCAACGAACGCTCCGGGTTCCGGTTCGGGGGCGCCGGCCGCCAGCCGGGCGTCACACCCCTGTGGATGGCGCCCTACGCACCCTTCGGGTTCATGACCCCGGCCGCGTGGGTCGCGCTGCACGCCCAGCGGTACATGACCGAATACGGTGTCACCAACGCCGACTTCGGCAAGATCTCGGTCATCGACCGTAAGCACGCCGCGAACAACCCCGACGCCTGGTTCTACGGGAAGCCCATCACCCTCGAGCAGCATCAGCAGTCGCGCTGGATCATCGAGCCCGTCCTGCGCCTGCTCGACTGCTGCCAGGAGAGCGACGGCGGGGTGGCCATGGTGGTGACTAGTGTCGAACGTGCTCGCGATCTGCCGCACCGGCCGGCGGTCATCGTCGCGGCGGCTCAGGGTGCGGCTTACGACGGCGAGGTCATGACCAGTTACTACCGCGACGAGATCACCGGGCTACCCGAGATGGGCATCGTCGGCAACAAGTTGTGGCGGGATTCCGGGCTGAAACCCGACGACATCTCCACAGCGTTTCTCTACGACCATTTCACGCCATTCGTCTTCACCCAGCTCGAGGAGCTCGGCTTCTGTGGGCGTGGTGAAGCCAAGGACTACGTGTCGGTCGAGGAACTCTCACTGGGCGGCCGGATGCCGATCAACACCAATGGCGGGCTGTTGGGCGAGGCCTATATCCACGGGATGAACGGGATCACCGAGGGTGTACGCCAGGTACGGGGCACCTCTTACAACCAGGTCGACGACGTGGAACACGTCCTGGTGACCTCGGGGACTGGTGTCCCCACCAGTGGCCTGATCCTCGCCCCAGACCGGTGAGCCCCGCCGGCTCCGCAGTGACGCATTAGTGTCTGCTGCAGACACCATCCGCCGCTGCGCCGGTTGAGCAAGAGAGGACCGCCGGAACATGACGCAGGCCGCCGCAACGGACACCCGCGAGGCGATCATCTACGCGGCGTTTGCGTGCTTCCGGACGCGCGGTCTGCGCAGAACCACCGTCGTCGACATCGCACGAGCCGCCGACGTCTCCCGAAGCACGTTCTACGAGTACTTTCGCGACAAGCCGACCATCGTCCGGGCCTGTGCTGAAACGGCGTCCCAGCGGTTCTACCGCAACATGGCCAAAGCGATCGACCGGGACGGTGGCAGCACGCTGGAGGACAAGCTGGTCAGAGCGGCGGTCTTCGTCACCCAGGCACGCCGGGTGGTCGAACCGGAGGTGTACTTCGACGAAGAGGAAGTCAACCTCATGATGACCAGGAACTCGGAGACACTGCTGCAGGAGTGCACCGAGTTCCTGGCCCCCTACGTGGCTTCGGCGCGGATCACCGGTGAGGTACGCGGTGATCTTGACGTCGAGGCGGCCGCCGAGTGGTTCTCCCGAATGTTGTTCTCGCTGTTCACCACACCGTCGCCGCGAATCGACATGCGGGACGACACGGCCGTTGCAGATTTCGTCCGCCCCTTCGTCGTGCAGGGTTTCGCCGGCGCCTCTCGCCGCAGTTGAGCTCCGCATCGTGCGGATATGCCCATTCTCATTTTCGTAATGCACGATTATCATCGAACGATGACACCTGCAGCGCACGGCGATATCGGAGCTCCCCGCAGCCGGGGTCCGAGTCGCGGCACACCGTACAGGCTTGTCGTCCTGGGCACCGATGCCGCTGAGGTGGTCTCGGTCGCCGCGGGCGTCATCTACGACTCGACGAGCACGGGATGGCAGGTCGACGTCCACCTCGAACACGACGGACACCCCCGGGCGTTGAGCATCTTGGGAACGCGCAGCCGACCGCTTCCGGAAGTTCTCGAACTCGAGACCGATTGTCCCGATGTGGTTCTCCTGGGTGCGTCGCTGATCGAGCGACATCAGCCGATCCACCGGCTCGCCACCAGTCTGACGAGGCACCGCCGCAGCGATGTGGCGGTGTGGGGCACTGCCGCGTTACCCCCGCAGCTCGACATGTCGATGTGCTTCGACTACCGGTTGAGCACCGCAGCCATGGCATTCAAACGTCAGGCGCTGGCGGCTGCAGGGCTGGCAGACGGGACGACCGACATCGAGACGTTTCGACGTGGCCGGCGCTCGATGACTGCGGTGCCGCCGTTCGAATCCTCGGCTTGATCGCCGAATTCAGCCGATCCGACGCACCGGAACGCTCGAATAGCCCGCCACGTTGGTCGTTGCCACCCTCTTCAAAGCGCCGCGATCGACCTCGAAATACGGCAGCAGATCCAGCAGTGCCCCGAGCGCGATCCGCGCCTCCATCCGGGCAAGCGCGGCCCCCAGGCAACTGTGAATGCCGTATCCCAACGCCAGATTGAAGCCCATCTTGCGTTCGCGATCGATGTCCAACCGGTCGGGGTCGTCGAAAACTCGCTCGTCGCGAGTCGCCGATCCGGTCACCAGGAGCACTGCCGCACCCTCGGGAATGGTCTGCCCGTAGTAGCTGACATCGCGTGTCGCCGTTCGGACCTGATACTGCGACGGAGCTTCGTACCGCAGCAGCTCCTCCACAGCTGCCGGGATCTTCGACCGATCCGCCTTCAGCTTCTGCCACTGATCCGGGAAGTCGGCAAACGCCACCATCGCATTACCGATCAGCTTGGTGACCGTCTCCGCTCCGGCGCCGCCGAGCATCGTCGCGAATCCCGTGATGTCCACATCGGTCAACTTCTCCACCTGGCCGTCGCGTTCGACCTCGGTTTCGATGAGGCGGCTGATCATGTCGTCGCGCGGTTCGGCGCGACGCTGACGCACCAGGTCGTAGTAGTACAACCCGGTCTTGACCGATGCGTCGTATCCAGCCTTGGTCGTTGCGATTTCACCGGGGCGTCGTTCGATCAGCAGGTCCACCCAGTGCCGAATCTGATCGCGGTCCTCCTTGGGAACTCCCAACATGGTGGTGATGATCTCGTTGGGAAACAGCGCAGAGAAGTCGGCGACCACATCGAATGCGCGGGTGTCCAGCGCATCCAACCGCTCGTAGATCTTTTCGCGCACCATGTCTTCGAGACCGGCGATCGCCCTCGGGGTGAAAACCGCGCTGACCAGCTTGCGCATCTTCTGATGCTCGGGTGGGTCCATCGAGATGATGACCTTCGGCACCGGGATCGCGTCGTCATGAGCTTTGACCATGTCCAAGGTGGCACCCTTGGCCGAGGAGAACAGCTCGTGATCTTTCGTCCCCGGCGCGACATCGGCGTAACGCGACAATGCCCAGAAGTCCCACTTCTCGCTGTAGAAGATCGGCGCTTCGTTGCGCAGTCGGCGGTAGGTGTCGTATGCGCCGTTGAAGAAGTCCTCCGAGAAGGGATCGAAATCGACTGCAGCACTCGACAGCTCGGCCGGCGACGTGTTCACAGGATGGCTCCGGATTCCTTGTACTTCTCGATCTGTTCCCACGCCATACCGGCGTCCATGAGGATCTCCTCGGTGTGCTGGCCGTGTTCAGGGGCACCGGGCGGCACCACGGCCTGCTCGTCGAACTGGACGGGGTTGGTCGGAAGGGCGTAGGGCACTCCGTTCATCGTGGCGGTCTGGGCGATGTAGCCGTTCGCCGTCACCGCCGGGTCGGAACACAGCTCACCCGGGGTCTGAACCACACCCCAGGCACCGGAGATCCCCGCCAACGCATCGCGCCACTCCTGCAGCGTGCGCTGCGCGAAGACCTGGTCGAGCAGGGCGATGAGCTCCACCCGGTTCTGATAGCGCGGCCCGGGTTCGGCGAAGCGCGGGTCATCGACCAATTCCGGTACGCCGATAGCACGCATGGTTTCGGCGTAGAACTTGTCGAGCTGCAACATCATCAGCTGCACCCAACGCCCGTCCTTGGTCCGGTAGGTGCCGACCAGGGGGTTCGGAGCGTCGGCATGTCCGAACTTGGGAATCGCGCTGCCGCCGTGGATCTGGCTGACTGCGACGTCCGGACTGAGGTTCCAGGCGGCCAAACCGAGCAGCGAGACGTCGACCACCGAGCCCTCTCCCGTCGTCGCCTTCTTGTAGAGGGCGGCCGCGATCCCGCCAGCGATCGTCATCCCACCCAGGAGATCGCCGAACGCGGGACGGGACCGGACGAGTTCCTCGGCTTCCTCGCTGAGCACGGTGGCGATTCCGCCACGCGCCCAGTAGGACACGCCGTCATACCCGGGCTTGTCGGCATCGGGTCCCTGCGGGCCGTGACCGGAACCGCGGACGTAGACGATGTTGGGGTTCACCGCCCTGATGTCCTCGACGTCGATACCCATCTTCTTGCGGCGGCTGGGTAGATAGCTGGTCAGGAACACGTCGCAGTTCTTGGCCAGTTCGCGCACGACTTCCTGACCGCCGGGTGTGCTCAGATCGACGCCGATCGACTTCTTGCCGCGATTGGGGATCTCGATCATGTAGTTGACCGACCCCCCGCCCTCGTCGACGATTCCCATCGTGATCAATCCGCGCTGCGGATCACCGCCTTCGCGGGGTTCGACCTTGATGACCTCGGCGCCCCACTCTGCGAGAACAGCCCCCGCCGACGGGACGAACGTCCATGCCGCGACCTCGAGTACTCGAACTCCTTTGAGCACCTTATCGGTGGAAATGGTGTCCTCCTACTGCCGTGAACAGGTGGTGAATCGAACCATACGCATGGCGGCAGCCTGCGATAATGGTGATTTTCATATGCGAGAATGTCATCTGCAGCCGCGTTTGTAAACCAGCCGCGCGCTCACCGCGAAGACGACAGCAGACCGGGAAGGTCCGGATCACCGTCGGTCCGGAACGCATTCCCGGAGTCCATTTGTTGCGGCACCGTCACACGCAACTCAACGTCCGGCAGCCACTGCGGTCGAGGCGCCGAAGGACGCGGTCGTACCAACGTTTCAGGGCCTCGCGGCCTACGCCCTGGTAACGAAAGTTGCCATCATCGAGAACAGCAATTCTCGAATTCGGTAGGGTCCTTTCCATGCCGTTTCCGTCCCTCACCGCCACGGTTCCCACCCTGGTGCGTTCATCTGCCGCACGGTTCGCCGATCGGCCGTATCTCATTGCGGACGGCCGGGTTCTCTCCTACACCGACCTCGATCGCCGGTCGGCACGGTTGGCGCGCAATTTCCTGGCACGCGGCCTGGGCAAGGGCGACCTTGTCGGAATCCTGTTGCCCAACAGCGTGGACTGGGCGGTCACCTGGTTCGCCCTGACCCGAATCGGAGCCGTGGCGGTTCCGCTGAACACGTTCTACAAGGCCACCGAGTTGGCCTGGACGGCACGGCACGCCGATCTGCGCGCGATCGTGGCGTGGCCGGCGTTCCGCAGTCAGGACTTCGCGCAACTTCTCGAGGACGCGTTTCCTGATCTGGTCGCGTGCGCGGAACCGGGTCGGATCACGATCCAGAGCGCACCGCATCTGCGCACGATCGCATTCTGGGGCGGCACCGACCGACCCTGGGCCACCACCATCTCCGACGACGACATTCCGCCACAGGCCATCGACGACGACTTCCTGGTAGCTGTCGAATCAGCGGTGACACCCGCCGACAACGCGATGATCATCTACACCTCCGGCAGCACCGGCGATCCGAAGGGCCCTGTGCACACTCACGGCGTGCTCGTCCGCCACACCTACAGCTTGACCTACTCCTACGACGTGACCGGCGATGACGTGATGTTCACGTCGATGCCGTTCTTCTGGGTCGGTGGCCTCATCACCGGGCTGCACGCCGTCATCCACCACGGTGCGACGTTGGTGACCCAACCGGCGTTCGATGCAGGCCAGGCCCTCGAACTCATCGAGCGCCACCGGGCGACCATCACGTTGGGCTGGCCTCAGCAGGGAAAGTCGCTCGCCGAGCATCCGGACTTCGCCACCCGAGACACCAGTTCCGTGCGCCGGACGAGCATGCCCGCGATGGTGCCCCCCGACCGTCGACCGCAGGGTCCCAATGCGCTGGGCATGACCGAATTATGCGGCAACCACATCGGTGTCGATCCCTATCCCCCGCAGCCTCCCGACCGCGCGGAAACGGGCGGAGTGACTCTCGACGGCTTGGAGCATGTCATCGTCGACCCCGAAACCGGGACGCCGGTTCCCAACGGCACCTCGGGCGAGATCTGGGTACGAGGCCACTCGTTGATGCAGCGCCTCTACAAGAAAGAGCGCGAAGAGGTCTTCACGCCTGACGGCTACTACCGCACCGGCGACTGCGGTGTCAGGTACGACGACGGATGGATCACCTTCACCGGCCGCCTCGGAGATCTCATCAAGACCGGCGGCGGGACCAACGTCACGCCCTCGGAAGTGGAACTGGCGCTGTGCGCTTGTGAAGGCGTGCTCGAAGCCTATGTGGTCGGGGCCGACGACCCTGACCACGGAGTCGTGGTCGCCGCGGCCGTGGTGCCGAAAGGAGGTGCCCAATTGAACGAGGGGCAAGTCCGCGCCGAGCTGCGCGATCGCATCGCGGCATACAAAGTGCCCAAACATATTTGGATCACCGACAAACAACAACTGCCCTTCACGGCGACTGGCAAGGTCAAGAAACAGGACCTGGCCCGTCAACTGAGCAACCGCATGTCGAGTTCGGGTGGCTGAACATCGCGGCGAGGAGGCGCAGCCGTGAATCGATCACAACCACGCTACGTGCCGCCGGCCGACAACCGTAGAAGGAACAGAGAAGAATGACCGACCGCCATTCCAACATCGCAGGCGTCCGCATGCTCGTCATCGGGGCTTCGTCCGGCATCGGTCGAGCCTTGGCCGCCGTGGCACACTCACGCGGCGCCAAGGTCGCACTCGCAGCGCGTCGAATCGAGATTCTGTCCTCGGTCGCAGCTGATCTCGGCGGGACCGCACACGAACTCGATGTCGCCGATCCGAAAGCCGTCGAAAAGGTCATCGGTGAGGTCGCCGCCGAGTTCGGTGAGATCGACGCCGTGGTCTTCACCAGTGCGGCAGTCCCTTTCGCTCATATCGAGGACACCGACGTCACAACCTGGCTGCATGCCTACGCGGTCAACGCCGTCGGCGCGTCCCACGTGTTGCGCGCGGCGCTCGCCCACCTCGCCCAGGACGCGGTCGTGCTGGTCGCATCCAGCCACGACGTCGGGCGACCCCGAGCCGGTGTCGCGGCCTACCACGCGAGCAAGGCAGCCCTCGACGAGATTTTGCGGTCGTGGCGGGCCGAGCATCCGGAGCTGGCAGTCATCCGGGTGAGCATCGGGCCCACCGAGGACACCGAGATCCTGCGCGGCGCCGACCGTGACCTGCTCGCCGACCTGTACCGATCGTGGGCACAACAGGGCCAGATTCCGGCCCGGATGTCAGCGGTCGACGATGTCGCCAACGCGATGCTCTCCCTCGTGGCGATGTCCCGCGCCAATCCGTCGGTGGTCAGCGAGATCGTGCACCTGGCACCGCGTATGAGCAAGTCGTCGTGAACTGACGTCGAGAGGAAGGCACAACAGATGGACCTCGAGTTTCGCGGCGCCACGGCAGTGGTCACCGGCGGCAGTAAGGGCATGGGATTGGCCATCGCCGAATGTCTCGGGGCCGAGGGTGCCTCGGTCGCGATCATGGCAAGGGGACCGGAGGCACTCGATGCTGCAGCCGAGACCGTTCGACGCGCCGGCGCGCCGGAGGTCCTGCCCATTGCCGTCGACATGGCCGACGCCGCCTCGATCGCGGCCGGTTGTCAGAAGGTGCAGGAGCGTTGGGGTCGGCTGAACGTGCTCGTGCACACGGTGGGACCCGACGCCGGAGCGTTCGAAGACCTCGACGACGATGCCTGGCATGCCGCCTTCGACCTCGGCACGATGTCGGCGGTCCGGTCGGTCCGGGCAGCGTTGCCGATGCTGCGCAGCGCCGAATGGGCCCGCATCGTCACTCTTTCCGCGCACTCCATTCAGCGGCAGAGCCCCCGCCTGGTGGCCTACACGGCCGTCAAAGCGGCGCTGTCGAGCTTCACCAAGAACCTCTCGAAGAGCTTGGGGCCCGAGGGCATCCTGGTGAACTGCGTGTGTCCCGGCACCATCGTGACCGCCAGCTTCACCGAGATCCTGCGTGACGTGCTCGCTGCCGACGGCCTGGATTCGTCGGACCCCGACGACGTGATGACCTGGGTCGAACGCACCTACGGGCACCCCTGCGACCTGGGACGTGCCGGACTACCCGAGGAAATCGCCTCGGCTGTGGCGTATCTGGCATCACGGCGCAATGGCTACGTCACCGGAGCGACGCTCAACGTCGACGGCGGCTCGGACTTCATCTGAGCCCAGCGGTCATTTCTTCGTCGCCATCTGGTCGGCCGCGGTGTCGGCCCACTGCGCCTGGTGCCGACCCATCGTCATCGCCCCGTTCCACCCGCCGTCGGTCCACAACACGGTGCCACCGACATAACTGAACCTCGGGCTACCGAGACACACCAGCGGCCACGCCTGCTCCTCGGCTCTCGAGTAGCGGCCGACGGGCCCGATCGCGTCGTCGACCGTCTGCTTGCCCATCAGGTCTTGGAACGCCGGCATCATCGCGGTCTCGGTCGGTCCCGGATTGATGCAGTTGACACGGATTCCTCTGCGCGCGAGTTCGGGATACCACCAGCCCACCCAGGCGTCGATGATGTACTTCGAATACGCATAACCGCTCCACGACCACTTCTTCTCGTTGGCCGTCAACCACTCCACCGCGGCATCGAAGCCCTCGGTCTCGAGCAGACCGGTGATCACCTTGATGTGGTCCTGCCAGCCGATGGCAGCCGACGAGGAGATCACGCTGATCGCAGAACCCTCGGACATCTTGGGAACGAGTTGCTCCGCGAGGTGCCGTGCACCGACGAAGTTCACCAGGATGGTGTCCCACTCGCTGAACGGCGGGCCGGGCAGCCCCGCGCAGCTGAACAAACCGTCGATCGGGCCCTCGATGGACGCGGCCACCTTCTCGATGTTCGCCCGGTCGCGCAGATCGATCGTCAGTGCGCGGGCAACGTCGACCGTCGTCGGCTTGATGTCCAGCGCGGTGACCTCTGCACCCAGATCGGTAAGAATGCGAGCGGTCGCCTCTCCCATACCCGAGGCGGCTCCCGTCACGACGACGGACTTCCCCTCATAGCCGAGTGCGTCGTCCATGACCCAGACCCTCCGTAAGCTTGCGGAAACCGATGTGTCGATTATCGAGAATTGACATTATCACTCGATCTGGTGGGTACAAGGCCGGCCGACCCACCTCCGTCACCGATCTGCCCAGTGCGGGGTGAACGCCGAGATGGTCGACAGGTCGTGCAGACCAGGATCAGCCGAGATGACCGCTGGAATGGCGTTGACGGCATGCATCGCCGTAGCCAGACAACCCTGTTCGGCATGGTCTTCTTCGTGCCCACCGATCACCATGTGGACACGCAGGTTCGGTCGCCCCTCGAACGTCACCTCGTAGCCGATCTCCGTCGGCCATTCCGGAGCGAGGTCATCCGCCATTCGGGTGAGATGTTCGACCGACAACGTGGTGTCGCCGCAGTCGACCACCACGCCGAAGCGCATGGCGCCGACCGTACCCGCCGGGATCTCACCCGCCGCGACAGTCAGGGGGCGTGATGTCGTCGCCACCTCCCGGAATCCCTCGAAGCCCCGGATCTCCAACCCCAGCGCGTGCGTGAGGACGGTGGCACTGCCGATCCACGCACTCGCCGCGTACTCCGGGTTGGTCAACAGCGGGGTGGTGTCCTCGGGCGCATGACCGAAGCCCATCGCGTTGAAGATCAGGTCGTGGCTGGCGTATGTCGAGTAGTTGAGCACTTCTCGCACATTGATCCGACTGGCCTTCTCGGTCAGCCGCGCGAGGACCGGGGCCAGCGATTCCCCGAAGAATCCCGGGTAGAGGCCCAGCCCCAGAAACGTCGAACCCCCTGCACGACAGGCTGATTCGATGGCATCAGCCAGGCCGGCGTCCAGCGAGCGGGGATGGATGAATCGGCTGCCCGTGGCCACCACGTTCTTGCCCGTCCTGAGGAGGTCGCACACGTCCTGGAAGCATCCTGGCGTGTCCATCTCGACCTTGCCCATGTACAGCACGACGTCGGCGTCGGTGTCGAGCACGTCGTCCCGGTTCGCACTGGTGCGCACGCCGGTCTCGGCCAGACCGCACAGCGTGCCGGCATCGATGTCGGCTTTGGCCGGGTCGTAGACGCGGACGGCGGCGAGTTCCAGATCCGCCCTGCCGATCACGTGTCTCAGGGACATCATGCCGGTGACGCCGGTGGCCCATTGGATGACGCGGGTCATGGTCTTCTCTTTCAATCCCACACGACGTCGAGACGCGGGGGCGAACGGAACATCGTGCCGGCAATGTAGGGGGGTGGGGCGTCCGGGTCCAGACGCAGATTCGGGAGCTCATCGAGCAGCGCGTTGAAGATCTTCATGCTCTCCAACCGTGCCAAATGCATACCCAGGCACACGTGTGCTCCGTGCGCGAACCCGATGTGCGACTTGCGTTCGCGGAAGATGTCGAACTCCTCGGGGTCCTGCCAGCGAGTCTCGTCATGGTTGGCACTTCCGAGGCTCAGCATCATCGTGGACCCCTTCGGCACGCGCAGACCGGCGATCTCGGTGTCGCACGTGACCTCGCGCATGAAGTTCAGCAGAGGCGTCTCCCACCGGATGCCCTCCTCGATCGCCTGCGGCAACAAGCTGCGATCGTCGCGGACGGCCTCCAGTTGGTCGGTGTGGGTCAGCAGCGCGAACGCCAGGCTGGCTGTGGAGCGCGATGTCGTCTCGGCACCCGCGGGAAGGAGATTGCGCATGAAGCCGTAAATCTGCTCGTCGGACATCTTCACGCCGTTGACTTCGGCCGCGGCGAGGATCGAGACCATATCGTCTTTCGGTGCGACCCGGCGGTCGGCGAGAATGCCGACGAAATAGTCCTTCATCTCGGCGGACGCGCGCATCGCGCGGTCCATGTCCGCGCGGAAGCCGAGCAGGTCGATGGCCAGCCGGTGGAAGTGCAGCACATCGGACTGGGGCAACCCGAGTAGAGCGGCGATCACCCGCACCGGGATCGGCATGAAGACCGCATCCACGAGGTCTGCCCGCTTGGCGTCCCGAAACCTGGCGACGGTCTCGTCGACCAGCGGCCCGACAAGCTCACTGTCCCAACGCTTCATCGACGAGCGTGCGAATGCGAACTCGTGCAACTTCCGGTACACCGCGTGCTCGGGTTCCTGCATCTCCAAGATGGTCGGACCCTGCAGCGGGCGGACCACGTCCTCGTAGCAGCGGGTACTGAAGGTGACGTTGTCGGTGAAGATCGCCTTCACGGCGTCGAACGAATAGGCGGTGAACGTCTGGGGACCGTCGTCGGAGCGGGCGGCCAGGCCCATCTCCGGCCAACCGGGGTGTACGGCGGCTTGCGCGCGCAGCTCCTTCAGCAGTGGGTAGGGCGATGCGTCACCGTCGGCGCCCATCCCTTCGTTGAACCTCGCCTGAGCGTCCCGGATGTCCCGTTCGAGTTCCTCAACGGTTGTCGGCTCGACCACCTCACGGCTCCTCACTCACGACTGCGGATATCAACATACAGCGTGTCGGTTGCAAGTACCATCATGTAGGTTTGCGCCAACCAACCGCCGCGTAATCGCGAAACTGGAACCGGGAGCGTTTGATTGACTGTTCGCGTCGCACAATGGGCCACCGGCGCCGTCGGTCGCGCCGCCCTGCAGGAGATGATCGAGAACGATGATTTCCAGCTGGTGGGCGTCTTGGTCTACGACCCCGCCAAGACCGGACAGGACGCCGGCGCACTCTGCGGCCTCCCGGCCACCACCGGCGTGCGGGCCACCGCCTCGAAGGACGACATCCTGGCTCTACGCCCCGACGTGGTGGTGCACGCCGCCAGCAAGGCGCATTCAATGGAGACCAACGCCGACGACATCTGCCGGCTCCTTGCCGCGGGGATCAACGTCGTGTCAACCACCTCGTACAACCATCTGCCCACTTACGGCCCCGACACCGAAGGCGCTTTCGTCGAGGCATGCCGGGTGGGCCGGTCCCGATTCCACGCCGCCGGAGAAAACCCCGGATTCATGTTCGAGCGCCTCGTGGCCACCGTGACGGGACTGAGTAAGACCATCGACCGCATCGACCTCTACGAGGCCACCGATGTCTCCGCGGTGGACAGCAGGCCGATGCTGGTGGATCTGATGGGCATGGGCCGCCCGCCCGAAGACGTCTCTGTCGATTCACCGATCATCGGCAAACTCGACATGGCCTACCGTCAGGCTCTCAACGCCACAGCCGACGTTCTCGGTGTGACCCTCTCGCACATCGAGATCTCCGTCGACGCCACCACGCTGCCGTACGATCTCGAGGTCAAGGCCGGGACTATCGAGGCAGGAACTGTTGCTGGGCAACGCTTCTCGTGGGTCGGTCATTGGTCGGGGCGTCCACTGCTGGCCATCCACGAAGAGTGGGTGCTCACTCGTGATCTACCGCAGTGGGGCCTCGAGCCGCTTCGGGAGGGCCAACGGGCGCCGCTCATCCGGGCTGTCATCTCCGGAAACCCGAGCTTTGAGCTGCAACTCGACGTCGGCCCGGAAGACGGACGCCCGACCGGGGCGCATGCGCATCCGGGACATCTCATGATCGCCATGAGCGCACTACGGTCCATCCCCTATGTGCTCGCCCATCCGCCGGGCATCGTCACCGCTCCCGTGTTCGGCGCAATCCAGCTACGGTGACGCCGCGCCGACTGCGCGCGCGATGTTCTCGCTCGGTGCGGCATGGAAGACATGCCCCGAGCCGTCGGGCAGCACGCGCCGCGCGACCAGGTAGTCAGACCCCAACCAGCCCTGCCGGATATACCGACCGAAGCGCAGAAACGTCCCTGGAGCACCGCTGGCCGACGGGATGAGTTTGACCTGCTCGATGCCGTGTTTGACGCCTTCCCCCGTCAGCGGCCTGGCCATCGACAGTCCTCGCACGATCACCGTCGCCGCGTCGTGGGCCAGACCCGGCATGGAGTGCCCGGGGCGGCGACCGTACCGGGCCTCGAAGCGGTCCAGGAACGCCTGACCCACAGTGTTGCGCTCGTCGTAGCTGTCCAGACCGATCCAGCCCGACAGCTGACGCATCCATTCGGCGTTGATGTGCGCCATCTCGAACGCAGTGGTCGTGTACCTCGGCGGATCCCAGTCGGCGGCCAGCAGGGCGTCGGAGAAGCCCCAGAGGCCGTGCCCGAAACCGACGTGCACCAGCGCATCGGGTTCGGACTCGCGCAGCGCCTTGACGGCGACGTCCTTGTCCGCCTCCACCTGAGGGATCGCGATCCTCGCAACGACTGTCAAACCCGCTGCGGTATAGGCCTTCTCCGCTGAAGCGAGGTATTCCTTGCCGATCAAGGACGATTCGTAGGCGATCGCGATGCGTGAGCGACCGTCGCCGATCATGACAGCAGCGAGCATCACCGGCTCCTCGGCCATCGAACCGTTGTTCAACGCAAAGCACCACTCGCCGAGTGCACCTTCGGAACCGGACAAGGTGACGATGGGAGCCTGGGCGGTGGCGTCGACGTGTGTGCGCAGGGGAACGACGTTGTCGGAAACCCAGGGTCCGAAGATCGCCAGGCAACCCTCGTCGATCAGCTCGTCGAAGGCCCGCTGCACCGCCTTGTAGGTACCGTTGGGCAGTCCGATCGCGTGCCGCTGGACCAGTTCGACCGGCCGGTCGATCAGGCCCGACTCGAGCGCCTCGTCCATCACCAGCGCGAGTGCGGCGACAGTGTCGTTGTCGGTGGTGCCGCTGGTCGGATAGTCGTTGAGCAGTCCCACTTTCAGTGGGGCGACCGATCCGTACGCGCGAAGTTCCTCGTCAGCCATAACCGCAACATACAAGATGAATGTTGATATCGTGCACGCATGGCGAAGCGAGGCGGCACCGACGACGAGCGCAGAGCCCGGGGCGACCAGACCCGTCGCGACCTCATCGCCGCAGGGCGTTCGCTGTTCGTCGAGCACGGCTTCTTCCGCACGAGCATCGGCGATCTGGTGACCAGGTCCGGGGTCGGAACCCGGGGCGCGTTCTACCACCACTTCAAGGACAAGGCCGAACTCTTCCGGGCGGTCTTCGAGGAAGTCGAACGTGACCTGACGCTGCGTTCGATCGCCGCTCCCCCGCAAGGCGCCGACGCCTGGGCACGGCTCACCCGCGGTCTGCACGAGTTCCTCGACGCCGCACTCGAACGCGAGGTTCAACAGGTGATGCTGCTCGACGGTCCGGTGGTGCTCGGCTGGGAGACACTCCGTGCGATCCAACAGGACAACAGCATGGCCATGATCGACGAGGTGATCCGGGAAGCCATCGCCGACGGCGCGATCGACGACCAACCCGTCGCGGAACTGACCCACATGATGGTGGCCGCAGTGGAGGAGGCCGCGCTCCTGGTCGCACACGCGACCGACAGCGCCTCCGCCCGTGAACGGGCCGCTGCAGTCCTGGATCGGATGCTGCTGAGCTTCGTGGCCCGATCACCAAATGAACTGACAAACTAGCCCTTCTGCCCGGACCCCAGCACCGCCGGACCTTCTGGAAATGACCGTTTTCATTTTCGTATACACCGCTTCTTTGAATCTGATAAGTTCCCTCTCGACCTCTGCGCAAGGAGACACATGCAGCCCGAAGAGATGATTCCGATCCGCGCTGACGACGTCGGTTCGTCTCCACGCACGCTGGGGGTCGAGCCCGGTGTCTGAGATCAACGGCCTCCGCGTTGCCGTCGTCGGAGCCTCCGCCGGATTGGGCCGATGCATCGGCGTCGGCCTTGCCCAGCGGGGGGCCCGGGTGGCACTGCTGGCCCGCCGCCACGACCGACTGGTCAACGCCGCCGCGGAAGCCGGCAACGGCGCGATCGCGGTCACTTGCGATGTCACCGACGGACAGGTGTGCCGCGCTGCGTTCGCCGACGTGGTCGACGGACTCGGCGGTCTCGACGCGCTGGTTTACACCACGGGTATGGGCGTGCTGGCGCCGCTGCCCGACGTCACCGCCGAGCAATGGGCTCAGCTTTTCGCCACCAATGTCACCGGCGCCTCGCTGGTCACCGCGGCGGCGGCGCCGCACCTGGCTCAGGCCCGCGGATCGGCCATCTATCTGTCGTCGTTGAGCGCCTCCTACACCACTCCGTGGCCGCTGCTGGGCGCCTATGCGGTCAGCAAGGCCGCCCTCGACAAACTCGTGGAGTCGTGGCGTATCGAGCATCCCGAGATCGGCTTCACCCGACTGGCGGTCGGCGACAGCTTCGGCGGGACCGGGGATTCCCAGACCGAGTTCAACAAGAACTGGGATCCCGAGGCGCTCGACAAAGCCATCCGCTTCTGGATGGACAACGGCTACATGCAGGGCGGTCTCGTCGACGCCGAACACCTCACCGAGGTCGTCGAATCGGTCCTGCGCTGCGGCAAGAGCAGCTTCATCCCGTACCTCACTTTGGCCCCGCGCGCCTCCGACTCGGTGAAAGAACTCCGCAAATGGTGAATCACGAATCCCGCATGCTCATCGACGGCAAGCTCGTCGAATCCGAGACCGGCCGCCAGTTCGACGTCCTGAACCCGGCCACCGAAGAAGTACTGGGCCGATGCGCCGACGGCAATGCGGCCGACATGGAGCGCGCGGTGGCGGCGGCCCGGCAGGCCTTCGACCGCGGTGACTGGGCTCGCGACGGTGCAGCGCGGGCCACCGCGCTGCGCCAGTTGCAGGCCGCGCTGGAGTCGGAACGAGAGGAGCTCCGCAGCGAACTCGTCGCCGAGGTGGGCTGTCCGGTGTTGAGCACCTACGGCCCTCAACTCGACGTTCCCCTCAACGAATCACTGACCTGGTCGGCCGACATGATCTCCGAATTCCCCTGGCGGCGTTCGCTTCCCGACAAGGATGCATTCGGCATGGGAACGCCCGCCGCCAGGGAGGTATGGAAGGAGCCGGCCGGTGTCGTCGGCGTGATCGCGCCGTGGAACTTCCCCCTCGAGATCATCTTGAACAAGATCGGTCCGATTCTGGCGATGGGCAACACCTGTGTGCTCAAGCCGGCGCCCGACACCCCGTTCAATGCCACCCGGCTGGGCCGGCTGATCGCCGAGCACACCGACATCCCGCCCGGGGTGGTCAACATCGTCACCTCATCGGACCACCTCGTCGGCGAGGTGCTGTCCTCCTCTCCCCTGGTCGACATGGTGGCCTTCACCGGATCCACGGCGACCGGCCGGCGGGTCATGAAGGCCGCCGCCGACACCGTGAAGCCGGTGTTCCTGGAACTCGGCGGCAAGTCGGTGTACCTCGTGCTCGAAGACGACGGCGACATCAAGCCGGCCGTCGCCGGCAGCGCCTTCATCTCCATGCACGCCGGGCAGGGCTGCGCGATGCCGACCCGCCTGCTGGTGCCCAATTCCCGCTACGACGAAGCGGTGGAGATCGTCAAGGTTGCGATGGAGAAGAACAAGTACGGTGACCCCACCGATCCCTCGGTGTTGCAGGGCCCCCAGGTGTCCAAGCGCCAGCAGGAGCGGGTGATGGGGTACATCGAGTCGGGCAAGCGCGAGGGAGCGCGCCTGGTCACCGGCGGAAGCATCCCCAAGCACCTGCCCAAGGGCTACTTCGTGGAACCGACCGTCTTCGCCGACGTCGACAACCGGATGACCATCGCCCAGGAGGAGATCTTCGGACCGGTGCTGTCGGTCATCGGCTTTGACGATGACGACGACGCCGTGCGGATCGCCAACGACTCGATCTACGGACTGTCCGGGGTGGTCTTCGCTGACGACCTCGAACGCGCCAAGAACGTCGCATCCCGCATCCGGACCGGAACACTGGGCATCAACGGCGGCCTGTGGTACGGCGCCGACGCGCCGTTCGGGGGCTACAAGCAGTCCGGTATCGGCCGCCAATGCGGCATCGAGGGACTGGAAATCTTCACCCAGACCAAGACGGTCGGATGGCCGGCGTCCTAGCCAATCAGAGGGAGTTCCAATGAAATCCAGGGCTGCGGTCCTCCGGGGCGTCGGGATCGACTGGGAGGTCACCGACATCGAACTCGACCCGCCCAGGGCGGGCGAAGTCCTGGTCAAGATGGCCTACTCGGGAATCTGCCACTCCGACGAGCACTTCTACACCGGCGACAGCGTGCCCAGCAAGGACATGGAGGACCTGATGCGGGCCGCCGGACTTCCGGTACCCGAGTGGTTCCCGATGCTCGGTGGCCACGAGGGCTCCGGTGTCGTCGAGGAAGTCGGTCCAGGGGTCACGAGCATGAAACCCGGTGACCACGTGGCCATCTCGTTCTTACCCGCTTGCGGAAACTGCCGGTGGTGCGCGACCGGCATGACGTATCTGTGCGATGTCGGCGCGGACATCCACAGCAAGGCCATGACCACCGACGGCACGCGCCGCCGCCACGTGCAGGGTCCCGACGGTGTCGAAGACCTGATGGCCATGATGCAGGTCGGCACATTCTCCGAGTACGTCGTCGCGTCGGAACGCTCACTGGTCAAGATCCACGACTGGATCCCCCTCGACGTCGCGGCACTGGTCTCCTGCGGTGTCACCACGGGATTCGGGTCCGGTTCGGTGGCCGCCGGCACACGACCCGGCGACACCGTCGTCGTCGTCGGTGTCGGGGGGATCGGGATGAATGCGGTCCAGGGCGCAAAGGTCGCCGGGGCCAAGCACATCGTGGCGGTCGATCCCAACGAGTTCAAACGCGACAGCGCACCGGAGTTCGGTGCCACCCACACCGTCGCCGACGCCGGTGCCGCCATCGAGTTGGTCAAGGAGATCACCTGGGGGGTGATGGCCGACCGGGTGGTGCTGACCCCGGGTGTGGTACCCGTCGACCTGGTCCTGACCGCGATGATGTTGCTGCGCAAGGGCGGAACATGCGTGTTGACCGGCATGGCCAAGGTCAGCGACCTGATGGTGCCGTTGAGCCTGCCGGACATGGTCAGCTCCTGCAAGACGCTCAAAGGTGTGCTCTACGGCGAGATGAATCCGCGTGAGGCGATGCCGAAACTGTTGAGCATGTACGAGGCGGGGCAGATCAAGCTCGACGAGTTGATCACCCGCAAGTACAAACTCGACGACATCAACGAGGCGATGAAGGACCTGCGTGCCGGCAACAACATCCGCGGTGTGATCGAACTCTGAACAACGCGGCGGCGCTCAGGTATGAGCGGCGCTGCGCGTGGGTATCGCCGAGGTCGTAGCTGCGACGACCTAGGAGGAGCCGTGCAGAACTGCTCGGGAAGCGGACGCCGCGTCGAGGACGAACCCAACGCGAGTGCGGCCACGTGTCCGATCTGCGGACGGGAGATCCAGGTGGATCCGGAGGAGACCTCCGAGGGTCTGGTCTTCGTCGTCGCACCGCATGAGCGTGCCGTTGCCGGTTGACTCAGGACGCTCGTAGCGAGAACAGCGTCCCCACCACCGCGCCCTCACCGAGCAGCGAGCCCATCCGTTCGGACTGCTGCTGCGAGGTCTTCCAGGCCTCGCTGTCGGCGTAGCGGTCTGCCATCTGTGCGTCGACGCGGTCGGCGCGGTCCTCCCAGTCCTGCGGTGCGGCGCCGAGTTCCGAGGCGACTTGCTGCGCGTGCACTTCGAGGGCGGCCTCGTCGAACAGCGTGCGCAATCCATCGGCGGTCGGAAACCGGTTGCCCTCGGGTTGTTCGTCGGGCGCGATCTCGCGGGTCGCGACGAATACCAGCAGACCGATGCCGCCACCGGGCCGGACCACCCGCCGCAGTTCGGTGAGCAATCCCAGCTGGTCGGGCATCGTGCACAGCACGCCCAGCGACCACGCTGCGTCGAAGGCGGCGTCACCGAAGGGCAAGGCTGATCCGGAACCCTGCACCACCGGGTAGCCGAACAGCCGGCGCGCGGCGCGGCAGGCGCCGGCTTCGGGTTCGACCAGCACCGGGTGCACCGCCCTGGTGTGTACGGCGTAGGCCGCGGGTCCCCCGACGCCGGCACCCGAGTCCAGCAGACGGCATCCGGGTGCGAGCGCGAGGCGGTCCATCAGCCAGTCGAGTGCCTGCGGGCTGCCGCTGCCCCGACATGCCGCCGGCAGGTAGTAGTCGGCGCCCAGACGGGTGCACGTCTGCGCGGTCCACTCGGCCACGGTGTCGAACTCGGCGGACATCGCATCGTCGGTCATGACACTCCCCGGATCCGTGCGGCCACTTCGGCTTTGATCTCGGCTCCGCGTCGAGTGCCCGACGCGGTCGCCGAACCGGACAGGTTCACCCCGGCGATCCCGTCGATGTCCAGCAGTGCGCGGGCCTCGGCCACCGCGGCCTCGATCCCCGCTTCCACCGGGTCGGGGGCCCCGAGGACGCGCTCGGCGACCTCGGCATCGAGTTCCAGGCCCGGCAGGCCCTGCAGCACGGCCGCGGACACCGAGTCGGTGAACACGGCCACGGCGGCCAACACCGGGATCGTCAACCCGTGGGCGCGCGCGGCGGCCATGAACGACGCCACCGCCGACGGTGCGGTGACGTGGTTGAGGACCGCGACCCGAGCCCCGGCCCGTTGCTTCTGCACCAGCCGCAGCGGACGACGGTCGGCCGGCGGCGCCGTCGGCGTCTCCGGCACCGCGGCCGTCAGCCCGAGTTCGGCAGCCATCGCCACCAGTCGGGGGCCGTCCAGGTCGAAGCTCTGGGTCACGTCGGGACGCACGTCGTAGCCGCGCCCGTCGCCGGTCACACACAGCACCGTGTCGACCCCCAGGTAGGCCAGCCCGCGCAGTTCCTGCTCCAGCACCACGCGGTTACGGTCGCGGCAGGACAGTGAGATCCACGGCTGGGCGCCGCCGTCGATGATCAGCCTGCTCAACAGGGTCGGCGGGAAGTCCGGCCGGTTCTGGTGCTCGCCGACCAGCACCGCGTCGCACGACGGCGCCAGGTGCGCAGCGACCGAGCGGGCGTCCTCGGCGTCGAACGGCGCGCAACTGAAATCTGCCAGCACCAGCGGCGGGCGGGGCATCGGTCCGGGGTGGTCACACTCCTGCGGCCACAGCACGATATCAGGGAAAGCACATGGGCCGGGCCGCATCTCGCATTGCCCGTCCAGGCGCACCCCGCCGCACGGACCGTAGTGCATGCGTTTCGGACAGTCGACGTTCACGTCACGACTCGGCGTCACTGCGTTCCTCTTGGAGTCTGTCCTTGGTCCGCACCAGCCGCAGCAGGGTCACCAGGCCCAGTCCCCCGACGACGTTGCCGACCACGGTGTAGCCGAACCAGCCCAGCCAGTCCAGGTAGCCGAAGGGGGTGCCACCGCCGAGCAGCGCCCCGAAGATCAGCAGCGAGTCGAGGATCGAGTGGAACATCTGCAAACCGGCCAGCAGGAAGGCTCCGGCGATCGCGGCGGCGATCTTGCCGGGGACCGAGTCGGTGCCGTGTTGCAGCCGGGTCATCAAGGTGATGACCATTCCGCCGAGGATGGCCAGCGACATCGTCTCGGCGCTCAGCGGTGCGGTCACGAAATGCGTCGCCGATTCCAGGGTCTGGGGACGCAGCTTCGGGAACGCGGTGATGATCAGCCACATGATCAGCCAGCCGCCGACCAGGTTCGCCACCAGCGTGCCGCCCCACAGCTTGAACAGCTGGTTGACGCTGGCGCGCTTGGCCGCCACCGTGGTGACCGGCACCAGGAATCCCTCGGTGAACAGCTCACTGCGCCCCAGCAGCAACGCCAGGAAGCCGACCGAGAACGCCAGACCCGCCAGCAGGTGCTCGCCGGTGGCGTGCAGCACCGCCAGGTAGGCCAGGACGCCGATCGCCACCTCGGTGCCGCCGAAGAAGCCGGTGACCATGATCTCGCGCCATCCGCGGTGCAAACGCTGGGCGCCTTCCCCGACGATGCGTTCGAACGCTTCCTCGAGTTCGTCCTCGATGGGGCTGTTCGATTCGCCCAGTGCCCGCTGGCTGGTCTCACTCATGGCGGGTGACATACCCACTACGCCGGGTTACGCGCACCCCACGGTGGTCACGGCAATGCGACGCAGTTCTTGCCGCGGCGTTTGGCGTGGTACATCAGTTTGTCGGCCTGCCGCAGCAGCGTGGCCGCGTCGGTCGCGCCCCGGGACGTGACGACCCCGGAACTCACCGACAGCCGCTCGTAGACCTCACCACCGCTGAGCTGCAGGGGGCGGCACAGTTCGGTTCGGATGCGTTCGGCGAGGATCTGGAGTTCGGCGACGTCGAACAATCCCGGACACAGCACCGCGAACTCGTCGCCGCCCAGGCGGGCAGCGGTGTCGCCCGGCCGGATCGCGATCGCGATGCGCGCGGCGACTTCGGTGAGCACCTCGTCACCCTCGGCGTGCCCCCAGGTGTCGTTGACCTCCTTGAACCCGTCGAGGTCCAGCGAGATCAGGCCGAGGCCGATGGATCGGCCGCTGTCGACCTCGGCGATGGCATGCATGATCCGGTCGGTGAGCAGGGCCCGGTTGGCCAGCCCGGTCAGGGGGTCGTGGGAGGCCATGTGCAGGAGTTCGGCCTCGACCCGTTTGCGGGTGGTGATGTCCTCGACGAGGCCGATTCCGTAGGGCTCGGATCCGGCGGGCGCGACCACCGACGCCGAGACCGCGCCCCACACCTCCTCGTCGCCCGCGCGCCGGAAGCACAGTTCCCGCTCGAAGCGCTGCCCGATGCCCAACGTCAGAAGTGGATGCAAACCTGTTTTCGCACAACTGATCTCGTTGTTCTCGAGCTCGAGCACCGTCATCGTCAACACCTCGTCGGTGGGCCGGCCGAGGAACTCGGCGAGCGCATGGTTGCAGCGGGTGATCCGGCCCGGGGGCTGCGGGGCGATGGTGAACATGAACATACCCATCGGCGCGGTGTCGAACGCGAGCCGGAACTGCTCCTCGCTGGCGGCCAACGCCCGTTCGGCGGCCTTCTGCTCGGTGATGTCGGTGGCGACCCCGATGTAGCCCTCGAACCGACCATCGCGGTCGGTCATCTGCGAGACCGCGACGCTGACGGCGACGTGGGACCCGTCGCGTCGCACATAGGTCCACTCGCGTACCTCGGCCCGGTCGGGCCCGACGTTGTGGACGAAGACTTCGCTGGGACCGACGCCCAGTTCTTCGGCGCGCGCGCATACCTCCGGGTAGTAGTGAAACTCGATCGGCCGTCGCCCCAGGACCTCGGCCTCTGTCCAGCCCAGCAGGCGTTCCGCACCGTGGTTGAACACCGCAACCCGACCCCGACGGTCAGTGCCGATGATCGCTTGTTCCGAGGCCGCCTTCAGCACGCCGGCGAACAGGTCGCGCGCCTGCTCGACTTCGGTGATCAGGCGTGCCCGCGAGTCGCGGTACAGCGAGAGTGTCAGCATGATCACGGTCAGCGACCCGACCATGATCTGCGCCAACAGCGCCCGGGTCTGGACATCGGGGACGATGAGGACCCCGCGGTTCATCACGGTGGCGTAGACCACCCAGATGCCCGCCGCGGCCAGGAACAGGGTGCTGACCGTGGTGCTGAACCGCAGAGCCAGCCACATCACCGGCACCATCGCCAGGAACGCCATCGGCAGCCCGCTGTCGATCAGCCAGAAGATCCAGACGAACACCACCACGGCGACGGTGCTCGCCAACAGCAGTTCGACCGTCGATGCCGCGGTGAGGTGTGGACGCGTCCACGTGACGTCGCGCAGGCACAGCCAGATCGCCACGCCGAGCAGGACGGTCGCGCCGTTACGGGTGATGAACAGCGCGAAGGTGCCCCACACCTGCGCATCGGCGACCACGACGAAGTACGCGGTAGCCAGTACCGCCGCACTTCCGGTGCCCGCGACCACCGCGATCACCAGGCGCCCCAGGTCCGCGGGGTCGCGCAGCACCACCTCATCACGCCCGGCCGCCAACAGCTCCGCACAGACGACACTGAGGACCAGGTTGACCACCACGAACCAGCCGCTCAGCGCCACCGAACCGTCGGTGGCCAGCGTCGTCACGAACGACGTCACCCCCAGCAGCACGACATGGACGGCGCGTTGGCCCGGGCCGCGGTCCCGGACCGAGAGCAGCCAGACGACCCCAACGGCCGCAGCCGGCCAGACCAGGGACACCTCACCGTCGCCGACCAGCCGGGTCGCGCGGCCGACGATGACCGCGAGCGCGTAGACCAAGGGGAAGACCACTATCGGCGCCGCCGAGCGCAGAGCGCGATACACAGCACCCCCACGTCTCGAGACCTTGCGTTCAGTCCAGGATGCCGACACCGACTGACATGTGGCGGTGAACCACCAAAGTCGTGAGCAGAGGGACCAGTGAGACTGCGCGGAGCGTAATTGCACGACGAGGAACAACGGCAATCCGTCCGACGTTGACGCTCCCGTGGCTGTCGAGGACCTGTTCGAACCGATGACCGTGCGCTCGCTGACGATGCCCAACCGCTTCGCGATGGCGCCGATGACGCGCCAGGCCTCCCCTGGCGGGGTGCCGGGACGCGATGTCGCCGAGTACTACCGGAGGCGCGCCGCGGGTGAGGTCGGTCTGATCATCACCGAAGGCGTTCGCCTGCCCGACCCGGCAGCCGGCTACCCGTTCAGCATCCCCACCCTGGCCGGTGACGACGTCCTCGCTGGGTGGTCACGTGTGGTGGACGCGGTGCACGGCGAAGGGGGCACCATCGCCGCCCAGCTGTGGCACCAGGGCGTCGAGCGCGACGACGCCGACGGTGTCGTCGTGGTCAGTCCGTCCGGAGTGGACGGTCACGGCAACCCCAAGGGCCGTGCCTTGCGAACCGACGAGCTTCCGGCGCTCGCCGAGCAGTTCGCGCAAGCCGCTGCGACGGCGCACGAGGTGGGGTTCGACGCGGTCGAGCTCCACGGCGCGCACGGCTACCTGTTGGATCAATTCTTCTGGCAGAAAACGAATTTGCGGACCGACTCCTACGGCGGGTCGCTGTCGGAACGGACCCGCTTCCCCGCCGAGGTCGTGGCCGCCGTGCGAACAGCTGTAGGGCCCGACTTTCCCGTGATCTTCCGCTTCTCCCAGTGGAAGGGCACCGATTACGGCGCGTCGATCGCCGCGGACCCGATCGAGTTGCAGGAGCTGCTGGCGCCGCTGATCGACGCGGGCGTCGACATGTTCCACCCGTCGACGCGTCGGCACTACGTCGCGGCGTTCCCGGAGACCGACCCTGATCTGAGCCTCGCCGGCTGGACCAAGAAAGTGACGGGCGTGCCCGTCATCGCGGTCGGTTCGGTCGGTCTGCAAACCCAGTTCCGCAGCGAACAACCGGGACAGCTCATCGCACCGGCCGACGTCGACCGCCTGGTCGAACAGTTCGACGCTGCCGAATTCGACGTCGTGGCACTCGGGCGTGCGCTGTTGGCGGACCCGTCCTGGGTGCACCGGTTGCGTACCGGGAATCTCGACGCGTTCGTCGGTTACGACCCCGCCAAGGCGCTGGCCGCGCTTGCGTAGTGGTCGGGGTTCTGCAGAAGTCAGATGATTCGTGGTGGTCCCGGCTGGGTTCGAACCAGCGACCTTCCGCGTGTGAGGCGGACGCTCTCCCACTGAGCTACGAGACCGTTTCCGACAGATCGGACGAGGCAGAAGACTAGCACGCAGGCAGGCCCGTCAAGAATCCGCCGACCGCCGGTTTCCGCGTTCGGCCCGCCTACCTGCGCTTTCTCCGATAATCTGCGCACAGGCCGGGGGGTGGCTACCGAGCGTGATTGGCGCGCCCGACACGCATGATCACGTTCGGTCAACGACCACAACGTTTTTCGACCTGGGGGTAGAAGACATGAGAACAACGCTCGCGGTGGCTGCGGCCGGGCTGGGCGGTGCGGCGATGTGGCTGGCGCCGACCGCCGGCGCCGAGTACGTCGGGTTCACCTCACCCAGCGGCAACATCGGATGCATCCTCGGCGACGATTCGGTGCGGTGCGACATCGCCGAGCGTGACTGGGCTCCCCCGCCACGCCCGGCGGATTGTCCGGACGTCGTGGACTTCGGTCAGGGCATCACGCTGGGCGCGACGGGTCCGGCCCAGTTCGTCTGCGCCGGCGACACCGCCCTGGGCGGCGGTCCGGTGCTGCCCTTCGGCCAGTTCCAGGCGGGCGGCGGGATGAGTTGCAACAGTGAGCCCTCCGGCATGCGGTGCTCGAACTCCGACGGCCACGGCTTCACGATCTCCCGGCAGGCGTACACCCTGTTCTAGGTGATTTGTGTACGCCAGTGCACGTGGACTAATGTTCTGCTTCGCGACGGGCGACGATCTCGCCCGTGGCGCGCGGATGTAGCGCAGTTGGTAGCGCATCACCTTGCCAAGGTGAGGGTCGCGGGTTCGAATCCCGTCATCCGCTCGAAGGTGCAGTGGCATCAACCCCAGCGGTGGAGTGGCCGAGTGGTGAGGCAACGGCCTGCAAAGCCGTGCACACGGGTTCGATTCCCGTCTCCACCTCCAAGTACGTCCCGGCGCGATTAGCTCAGCGGGAGAGCGCTTCCCTGACACGGAAGAGGTCACTGGTTCAATCCCAGTATCGCGCACCACAATTCGCGTACCCTCCAAACAGCGTGAAGCCCCTGCGGCTTTCGCCGGCAGGGGCTTCACGCTTGCGCTCAGGCGCGCGGCGGCGGGTTGACCGTGCCCGGGCGGGTCACGACGTGATCGTCAGCGCGACGCTTCTTCAGTCCGGCCAAGCCGACCAGACCGAGCAGGCCCAGCAGACCCCAGAGACCGGTGTTGTCGCCACCGTCATCGTCGGCTTCCTGCGCAAGCACCGTCGTCGTCGCAGGGGTCGGCGCGATCGTCTCCGAGGCATTGGCAACACCCGCGCCGCCGAAAAGCAACGCCAGGGTGGTGGCACCCGCTGCAACCGCACTGCGTGACATGTTCATTGCTGCTCCTTTACAGTTCACTGTTCGGAGCTAGTGACCCAGAGCTTCATGCTCCCCCTAGCTCGCGACGGGGGTTACCCCCGCAAATTCCGCTAAACCGTCCGACTTGGGCCGTGGCGCGCGGTCCGACCTGAAATTGCTGCTAGATCCTGTTGCGTGACCTGTATCACTGCACCATCCGGTAGCGCAGCTAACAGAAAACCACGCCGATTCCGCGACACCACGGCCGTCGCGGACACGCGTGGACCACCAGGCGTTGTCGAACATATGATCGAAGTGTGGGCATGCAGGAGATCGGTTACGGCGGCCAGCCGCTGCCCACCGTGTTCCGGCGCGTCGACCCGCCCCGGCCCGTCCTCGTCGACCTCGTCGCCCTGTTCTCGCGGCAACCGCACTGCGCGGGGCGTTACCACCCCCAGGGGCTGCAGCTGGAATCCGTAGTCGAGGGGTCGCTGAGTTGCTGGGGGCGCGCCGAGCACGGCGGTTGGTGGGGGCTGGTCACCTACCCCGTCAGGCACGGCAGCGGGCGCCACACGGTCACCCACTGGGTGCCGGCCTGGGTGCTCAAAAGCACGCCTTGAACCGCGATCTGTGACCTGAGCCGCGGACGCTTGACGGCCGTCGAGACGGCGGTCCATGCTTGCGTCGTGATCAGGTTGACCGAGCAGCAGATCATCGAAGATCTCGCCCGCCGCCTCTCCGATACGCACTCCGAGATCGAGCCCACCGAGGTCGCCCGCGTCGTCAAGGAACAGCACGCCCGCTTCGACGACCGCCCCATCCGTGACTTCGTGCCGCTGTTCGTCGAGCGCAACGCCAAGGTCGAGCTGCAGAAGCTGGGCTCGTGAGCGACACCTGATTCGTTACCGCTTTTGTAGCGAAGACCTAAGTCCCTATCAGGTCTCTCTCAGGTTCGGGTCATAACTTCGTAGTCACACAGCGATGTGATGAAGGACCCGATACCGCTCGACCCGCCACCAATCCCCCCTGGGTGGCGGGTCGAGATCGTTTCCGGGACCCGAATCCATCTACCTCGGACCCGGTAGCCGATAGTGTTTCCCACACGCACCGCGCCGACGATGAGGTTGAACATGATTCGCCAGTTGTTCGTGGCCAGCGCCCTCGGCGCTGCCGCCGTCTTCTCCGCCCCGATGGTCGCGGCCGAACCCGGGCCGATGTATCCCGACAACCCCGGTCGCTACCCCACCGACGTTCCCGGCATGCATTACGACGTCAACCTCACCGCACCCTGTACCAACATGGAGCGGTTCACCTTCGGACGGGGTCGCGGGGGTCAGGCCTTGCAGTGCCGCTGGATCCCGAATCAGTGGCCCCCGGTGTACACCGGGTTCTGGCAGGCCACCTACGAACTGCACGGTGTGCAGGAGATCGGCAGCCCGTGCCCGGACCCGCAGTCGGCCGCGCAAGCACCGGACGGACGGCCGCTGGTGTGCATGGGCGCCAAAGGATGGCAGGCCGGCATCTTCAACCGCGAAGGCTTCACACCGCTCTGACGTTCACGAACTGCGCAGTGTCCGACTCGGCTCGGTGCCGAACACCTCCTTGTAGGCGCTGCTGAAGCGCCCGGGATGACTGAACCCACACCGCCCGGCGATCGATGTCACCGTGTCACGCGCCGGATCAGCGGTCTTGAGTTCTTGGTGAGCCCGTTCCAATCGGACGCGGCGCAGATACTCCAACGGGGTCGTATCCAGGTGCTCGCGGAAGGCGTACTGAATGGCGCGGGGGGTGACGTCGCCGGCGTCCGCGATGTCGCGGATGCTGATGTCATACTGGGCGTTCTCGTGGATGAAATCCAGCGCCCGCCTCAGCATCCGCGGATACTGTGTGCTCGATCGATCCTCGGCCCTCATGGCACACGGGTTTCCAGAATTTGCGGGAATCGAAACACCGCAGTGACTAATTCCACTGACCGGCAGCATCGGTGCATGCCCGAAGGTTTCGAAGTCAATCATCCGACCGTTTCCGCAAAGGCCGAGAAATTCGCCAGACCGCGCATTTCGGCATCTGCCCTACGAAATGCGCAGCACCCACCGTCAATGTCGGGTTGACGTTATAACCTGTGTCAACTTAAAGTTGACGCATGGTTGCGCGTGCCAAGATCGCCTACCCCGTCCGCCTCGACGACCTCATCGACGTCATCACACAGGTCCACGAGGCGCCGCTGGACCAACTCACGGATGCGGTGCTCGCCGCGCAGGCACTCGACGAGGTTGCTGACCATCTCATCGGCCACTTCGTCGACCAGGCCCGGCGGTCGGGCGCGTCCTGGACCGAAATCGGCAAGTGCATGGGCGTCACCAAACAGGCCGCACAGAAGCGCTTCGTCCCCCGAGGGCCTACTGACACCTCGGCGATGGACCCCGCAGCCGGGTTCGACCGATTCACCGACCGCGCCCGCAACGCCGTCATCGAGGCGCAGAACCGGGCCCACGCGGCCGGCAACGCAGAGATCTCGCCGGCGCACCTGATCCTCGGACTGTTCGCCGACCCGACCGGATTGGCTGCACGCCTGGTCGCCGGCCAGGGAATCGACCTCGTGGCGATAGCGGAGGCCGTCACCTTGCCGGACCCGGCCGCCGAGGTCCCGGCGCTGATCCCGTTCGACGCCGGCGCCAAGAAGGTCTTGGAGTTGACGTTCCGCCACGCAGTTCGGCTGGGGCACAACTACATCGGCACCGAGCACCTCCTGCTGGCCTTGTACGACAACGAGGAGGAGCACGACGTGCTGCACACGCTGGGCATCGACATCGAACGATTCGAGCGCGAGCTGGTGGCCGCACTGCAAGCTTTCACGCAGGACTGACGGCGACTCCGCCCACCGCGGTGGACGCTGTGTGCGATCATGTCCACCACGTCGAGGAGGGATTTCCGAATGCGTCGTTGGCTCGTGGTGCTCGTCGCCGCCATCGCGGCACTCGCGGGAGTGGTGGCACCGCCGGCGTCCGCGGTCGGCATCCCGATCGGACGGCTCGGTGAGTCGTTGCGCGTCGAGTACAAAGGCCTCGTCGCCGACGTGACCGTCAACCACATCGCACCGTCACCGGTGCCGCCAGGCTTCGGCTATCCGCCCCGCGCGCCCCGCTACCAGGTGTATCGCGCCGACGTGACCATCACCCCGGTACGGCTGCCGACCCCGTATGCGATGGGCATCACCTTCGCCTTCCGTGGGGTCACCCCCACCGGCGACGCCTACGAGCCACGCAACAGCGACGCGCCCGATGCGCTGCAGTTCGGTATGCAGAGCGCGCAGGTCGGTCGTACGTTCACCGGTGGGGTGTGGTGGGACTGCTACCGCGATCTGGTCTCCAATGTCGTTCTGCTGGACAGGGTCAGCGGCATACGCCTGGCTCAGTGGAACGTCGTGTAGGCCGTTGGCCGTCTCGGTCTGTCCTGCCGATCCGTCCGCCACGGCCGACCTGGCCGCTCTGGCCGCCCGGACCTTCCCCCTGGCGTGTCCCCCGTCTTGCGGCCCGGACGACATCGCGGCGTTCATCGCCGAAAACCTCTCCCCCGAACGGTTCTCGGACTATCTGCGCGACCCCGACAGGACGGTGCTGACCGCCACCGACGGTGATCGGCTGGTCGGCTACGCGATGACCGTGTCCGGGGTGTCCGACGACGCCGACGTGGCCGCGGTGATCACGGCGCGTCCCGCCGTCGAACTGTCCAAGATGTACGTCGCCCCCGAAGCCCACGGCAGCGGGGCGGCCACCGCCCTGATGGCCGCGGTGCTGCAGCATGCCGCCGCGTCCGGCGCTGCCTGCGTATGGCTGGGGGTGAACCAGAAAAACCAACGGGCCCAACGCTTCTACCGCAAGCACGACTTCGACGTGGTGGGCACCAGAACCTTTCGGCTGGGCGACCACATCGAACACGACTACGTGATGCTGCGCCCGCTCTGACCGGCGGCCGTCAGCGCCAGCAGCCGCGACGTCGCCCGCAGGTACTTCTTGCGGAATCCGCCAGCGAGCATCTCCTCGCTGAAGATCGTGTCGAGTTTGGCGCCCGAAGCCACCACCGGGATGCCGGCGTCGTAGAGGCGATCGGTCAGCGACACCAGCCGCAGCGCCACGTTCTGGTCGTCGATCGGATGCACCCCGGTGAGGAAGACCTCCGACACGCCTTCGATCAGCGTCAGGTAGCGCGACGGGTGCATGGTCGCGAGATGCGCGCACAGCTGGTCGAAGTCGTCGAGCGTGGCGCCGGGCACCCTCGCGGCGCGTTCGGCCACCTCGCCGTCGCTCAGCGGCTCCGGCGCCGGCGGCAGCCCACGGTGCCGGTAGTCGGGTCCCTCGATGCGCACCGTGGTGAACATCGCCGAGAGGGTGTTGATCTCGCGGAGGAAATCCTGCGCGGCGAAACGCCCCTCCCCCAGTTGTTCGGGCAGCGTGTTCGAGGTCGCCGCGATCGACACGCCACGCTCGACCAGCGCCGAGAGCAGCCGTGACACCAGGGTGGTGTTGCCGGGGTCGTCGAGCTCGAACTCGTCGATGCACACCAGCACGTAGTCGGCCAGCAGGTCGATGCACTCAGTGAAGCCGAACACTCCGGCCAGCTGTGTGAGCTCGCCGAACGTCGCGAACGCCTTCTTGCCCGTGACCGCGTAGTACGACGAGGCGAGCAGGTGCGTCTTGCCGACACCGAATCCGCCGTCGAGGTACACGCCGACTCCGGGCAGCACCTCCCGCTTGCCGAAGAGCTTCTTCTTTCCTGCGCGCCGCTGCTCGGCCTGCTCGCAGAACCGCCGGCACGCGGTGACCGCGTCGGCCTGCGACGGCTCCGCCGGGTCGGGCCGGTAGGAATCGAAGCTGACCTCGGCGAACGTGGGGGGCGGCACCAGCTGGGCGATCAGCCGCTCCGGCGTGACGCTGGGCTGACGATCAACCAGATGACCGACCTCACTGGACCCGTGCATGGGCAGAACCCTAACGGCGTGCTGCGATTCGGCGTATGCCCGGCCACACGGACGGGACACAGCTCACACCGCCGGGCGCCCGCACACCTGCGTGCCGGCCGACTCAGGTCCTGCCGGTCAGTAATGTGGGCGCCATGCGTCGACTGCTCCGCGCTCGCCGCGGCGCCGCGGTGGCCGTCGCGGTGTCGCTGGTCGTGGCCGGGTGTTCGCCCGGCCTGGCCGCCAATCCCCGCTACGCCACCGACTCGGGCGCCCGGCCCCAAGGTGCGGCGGAGACCACCGACCAAGCGGCCGGCCCGCCCGCGGTGGAGGTGCCCAAGAACGATCTGTCGTGGCGGGACTGCACGTCACGGGTGTTCAGCTCGGGGGCGGTGGACCCGATCCCCGGTGTGCGGCTGGAATGCGCCACCTACGACGCCGACCTGGACCCCATCAAAGGCGCGACCGGGTCGGTCAGCATCGGCGTGGTCCGCGCGATGTCCGCGCAGACCCCCGCCGACGCCGGACCCCTGGTGATGACCACCGGTTCGGATGTCGCGACCTCGATCCAACTTCCCGCGTGGCTGGCGCGCGCCGGGGCCGACGTGCTCAAGAGCCGTCCGGTCGTCGCGGTGGACCGTCGCGGGATCGGCCTGTCGGGCGCGCTGGACTGCCGCGACGTCTACGACCGGCAGGAGATGTTCGAACAGGCGCAGTTCCAGAGCGGCGACGACCCGGTGGCCACGCTGGGGTCGATCACCATGACGGCGACCACCAACTGCACCGACGCCATCGCCCCGGGCGACTCCGCCTACGACAATGCACACGCCGCCGAGGACCTCGAGCGCCTGCGCACCATGTGGGACGTACCCGCGCTGGCGCTGCTGGGCATCGGCAACGGTGCGCAGGTCGCCCTGGCCTACGCCGGATCCCACCCGAACAAGGTCGCTCGGCTGGTGCTCGACTCGCCGCTGCCGTTGGGTATCGCCGATGAAGCCGCCACCGAGCAGCAGGTCAAGGGCCAGCAGGCCGCCCTCGATGCCTGGGCCGCCCAGTGCGCGGCGACCAACTGCCCGCTCGGCGCCGACCCCAAGGGGGCGGTGAGCGCCCTGCTCGACGCGGCGCGCTCCGGCAACGGTCCCGGAGGCGCCTCGCTGGCCGCGGTGGCCGACGCGATCACCACCGCGCTGGCCTTCCCGCGCGGCGGCCGGGTGGACGCCACCAACGAGCTGGCGTCGGCGGTCGCCGATGCCCGGTCGGGCAACACCAACCGGCTCAACAACCTGATCAACCAGGCCGAGACCCTGCGCAACACCGACGGACAATTCGTCAACGGCTGCAGCGACGCGCTGAACCGTCCCACCCCCGACCGGGTGCGCGAGCTCGTCGTCGCGTGGGGCAAGCAATACCCGCAGTTCGGCGTCGTCGGCGCTCTCGACATGGTCAAGTGTCTGCACTGGCCCAGCGGCGCGGCGCCCAAGGAGCCGGCCGGCCTGGAGATCCCGACGCTGCTCCTGGGTGTCCGCAACGACCCGATCGTCGGCAACGAGGGCGTCGCGGCCGTCGCAGCGACCGCGATCAACGCCGGCTCGTCGAACCGACGTGTCATCTGGCAGGGCATCGGGCACGGCGCGGTGATCTACTCACCGTGCGCGCTGCCACCGGTGGTGTCCTACCTCGACAGCGGGCAACTGCCCGAGACCGACACATACTGCCCGGCATGACCGGTGGGGCAAAAAGCTCGGTGTACGGTGCGCACGTGCGTGATCTTGTTCTGAACGCTTTCCGGCCGCGGACCGAACCGCCGAGCACCTCGTCGGTACTGCGCTCGATCCTGTGGCCCCTGGCGATCCTGTCGATCATCCACCGCAGCTACGTCCTGGCCACCAACGGCTACATCACCGACGACTTCGCACCCGTCTACCGGGCCGTGGTGAACTTCAAGCTCGGCTGGGACATCTACAACGAGAACTTCAACCACGTCGACCCGCATTACCTGTATCCCCCCGGCGGCACACTGCTGATGGCGCCGTTCGGCTACCTGCCCGTGGATGCGTCGCGGTTCTGGTTCATCTTCTTCAACACCCTGGCCATCGTGCTCGCCGCGTACTTCCTGCTGCGGTTGTTCAAGTTCACCCTGGCCTCGGTGGCTGCGCCGGCGCTGCTGTTGGCGATGTTCTGCACCGAAAGCGTCACCAACACGCTGGTATTCGGCAACATCAACGGGGTCCTGCTGCTGCTGGAGGTGCTGTTCTTCCGGTGGCTGCTCAGCGCCGATCAGCCTGGCAACCGGCACCACGAATGGTGGGCCGGCGTCGCCATCGGTCTGACGCTGGTGGTCAAACCGTTGCTGGCGCCGTTGCTGTTGCTGCCCCTGCTCAACCGGCAGTGGCGCGCGTTGGTCACGGCGTTCGCGGTGCCGCTGGTGTTCAACGCGGTGGCCTGGCCCTTGGTCAGCGACCCGATGAACTTCGTGACGCGCACGGTGCCCTACATCCTGTCGACTCGGGACTACTTCAACAGCTCCATCCTGGGCAACGGCGTCTACTACGGGCTGCCGATGTGGCTGATCGTGTTGCTACGACTGACTTTCGTGGTGATCGGCGGCGCCACGCTGTACCTGCTGTACCGCTACTACCGCACCCGGGACACGTTCTTCTGGATGCTGACCTCCTCCGGTGTGCTGCTGACGACGTCGTGGCTGGTGCTGTCGCTGGGGCAGGGCTACTACTCGATCGCCCTGTTCCCGTTCCTGATGACGGTGGTGCTGCCGAACTCGGTGCTGCGCAACTGGGTGGCCTGGCTGGCGATCTACGGGTTCCTCACCATGGACCGGTGGCTGATGTACCACTGGCCGACCACCGGGCGGGCACTGGAGTACCTGAAGATCACCTACGGGTGGTCGCTGCTGGTGGTCGTGGTGTTCTCGGTCCTGCTGTTCCGCTACCTCGACGCCAAGAACGACGGTCGTCTCGAGGACGGCATCGATCCGCTTTGGCTGTCAGGAGAATCAACGGAGCGCTCATCGACGGCGAGTAGCCTGAAAACATGACAACGACAGGTCCCAAGCTGGTTCTCAGCGACGATCAGTGGCGTGAACGACTCACTCCCGAGGAGTTCGCGGTGTTGCGTCGGGCCGGTACCGAACGTCCCTTCACCGGGGAGTACACCGACACCAAAACCGAAGGCATCTACCAGTGCCGGGCGTGCGGCGCCGAATTGTTCCGCAGCACCGAGAAGTTCGAATCGCATTGCGGCTGGCCGTCGTTTTTCGATCCCGCCAACTCCGACGCCGTGGTGCTGCGCTCCGACGACTCGCTGGGCATGCGCCGCACCGAGGTGGTGTGCGCCAACTGCCACAGCCATCTGGGTCACGTGTTCGAAGGTGAGGGCTACCCGACGCCGACCGACCAGCGCTACTGCATCAACTCGATCTCGCTGCGTTTGATACCTGCCGGCTCCTGATCCCCCGCGGCACGCGACTTCTGCTCCTGCAGCAGATTCTGGATCTGCGGCGCCGGTAACGGCGCGCTGAAGTGGAACCCCTGGGCCACCTTGCACCCGAACTCCCGCAACCGGGCCGCCGTCTCGGCGTTCTCGACGCCCTCGGCCACCGGGGTGACGCCCAACGAGTGCGCCAGACCGATCACGGCCTGCGCGATCGCGGCCGACGCGGGATGTGTGAGGATCGGCGCGATGAACTCCCGGTCGAGCTTGACCTCGTCGACCGGGAACTCCCGCAGATACCACAGCGCCGAGTAGCCGCTGCCGAAGTCGTCGATGGCGACGCGAATCCCTTGCGCCCGTAGAGCTTCGAACACCGTACGGGTCCGGCCCAGGTTGTCCAGCAGCAGATCCTCGGTGATCTCGATCGTCAGGCACTCCGGGGGCAACGCCCGCTCCTCGAGTGCCTGGGTCAGCTGCTCGCACAAGCCGGTGTCGGCGATCGCCGGAGCGAACACGTTGATGGCCACCGGTACACCGACACCCATCCGGTACCACCGGGCCGCGTCGTCGAGCGCGGCCGACAGCACCACCGACGTCAGGGACCGCATCAAACCGTGACGGCGCACCAGCGGCAGGAACTGCGCGGGCCCGAGCAGTCCCCGTCGCGGGTGCGGCCAGCGGATCAACGCCTCCAGACCGACGATCTCGTAGGTGGCCAGGTCGAACTTGGGCTGGTACACCACGCTCAGGCCGCCCTGGTCGATCGCGGCCCGCAGTTCGGACAGCAGCTGCGCCGAACCCACGACGTCACCGCCGCCGTGCGGTGTCACCGGCTGACCGGACTCCATGCCGACGTTGTATGCCACCAGCCGCCCGTTCCGCGCGTGCTTGGCTGCCTCGAGCGCGACCTCGGCCCGCTTGTGCAGTACGTCGGCGGACAGGTCGTGCTCGGTGTCGTTGGTGGTGGCCAGACCGACCCCGGCCCGTAACCGCAGTTCCTGTCCGTCGATGACGAACGGCCGGTCGAAAGCGTCGACCACGTCCTCGGCGGTGTCGCGGGAGGCGTCGAGATCCCCCATCAGGATGGCGGCGAACTCGTCACCGCCGATGCGGGCGACGGTGTCGCTGGGGCGCAGGGCCCCCACGATGCGTTCGGCGACCCGGATCAGCAGCATGTCCCCGGCCCGATGGCCGAATGTCTCGTTGATCACCCGGAAGTCGTCGAGGTCGACCACCAGCAGCGTGACGTCCAACGCGTGACGCTGGTGCAACTGCACGGCGTGCGCGAGCCGGTCCAGGAACAGGGTGCGGTTCGCCAACCCGGTCGACGGGTCCTGCAGGGCCCTGTGCGCGACTTCGGCGAGCAGACGCCGATTCTCGGCAAGGACGAGGAACTGCCGAATCAGCACGGCCACCACGGTCACCGCCGCGGCGACGATCACGGGTCCGATGCCGTCGATCAGCAGCGGCGTGCACAACACCACCGACAGCACTACCGGCAAGTAGGGCAGCCACATCGAGAAGCGCGACGGCACCGGGTAGGTGTCGGCGGAATCGACCTCCGGGGCCAGGGTCTGCAGAGCGGCCCGACCGATGCACAGGAAGCCCCACGCCCAGCCGATCGCGATGACGTGGTAGTGGTTCTCGGTGTCGACCGCAGTCAGGTACACATAGGCGGTGTCGGACGCCGCGATCAAGGTCAATCCGGCGGTCAGCCAGCCCAGCCGCCGCCGCTGCCCTGCCGGTGCGCGGGTGAGCATCAGCACGGCGACGGTGATCAGCGCGATGTCGACGACCGGATAGGCCACGGCCATGGCCAGATCCGCGGATCGTTCGGCGCGCAGGGAATGCACGGTCTGCAACACCGTCACCCAGACCAGACCGAACAGCGCAGCACCGACGATCACGCCGTCGAGTAGCAGACGCACCTGGACCCGCGGCGGCGACGCCGACAGCAGGAACACCAGGCAGGCACCGGCACCGATCAGAAAACCGACGTAGCCGGCATCGGCCCAGGACATCGCCGGATGCGAGGCTGTGGTCACGTGGATATACGTCCAGACGATGCTGCCCAGGCCCCACGAGACGGTGGCCAGCGTCATCGCCAGCCAGGCGGCACGGTCGCGTCCGCGCGCACGCCGCGCGGCGACCGCAGCGCAGACAGCGGCGAAGGTCGAGAACACGACGAGGCCCAGGTCGTCGACCAGACGGATGACCTCGTGGCCGCCCCAGTCGGTGAGCAGCCAGACGGCGTACGCCGCGCCCACGACGACGGCACCCGCCGTCACCCCGCGCAGGTTCGGCATTGCCAGAGCTTAGCAACGACACCTACCGCATGGTGACAGACCGACACCAAACCGACCTATTTGCCGATTGCTCCCGCTCAAAAGGCCAAGGCACGGGATTTTCAGTACAATTTACGAAGAATTTACGCTCGCAGCTATTTGCACCCGAGTCGTCGCAGCAGCCACGACCGTCCTGGCAGCAAACCTACGGCAGCGCGGTGACCAACTGCTCGACCGAGACCCGGGGACCGGTGAAGAACGGTGTCTCCTCCCGGACATGACGGCGCGCGTCGGTGGCCCGCAGGTCCCGCATCAGGTCGACGATGCGGTGCAACTCGGGAGCCTCGAACGCGAGCAGCCATTCGTAGTCGCCGAGGGCGAACGACGGCACGGTGTTGGCGCGGACGTCCTTGTAGCCGCGCGCGGCCATACCGTGTTCGGCCAGCATCCGCCGGCGCTCCTCGTCGGGCAGCAGATACCAGTCCAGGGAACGCACGAACGGATACACGCAGATGTACGCGCCGGGTTCCTCGCCGGCGAGGAACGCCGGGATGTGGCTCTTGTTGAATTCGGCGGGCCGGTGCAGTGCCACGTTGCTCCAGAACGGGGTGGCGGCCCTACCCATCGTGGTGGTGCGACGGAAGTCCGAGTAGGTGGCCTGCAGGGCCTCGACGTTCTCGGCGTGCGTCCAGATCATGAAGTCCGCGTCGGCGCGCATCCCCGCGATGTCGTAGAGGCCGCGCACGACCACGCCCTTGTCCTCCTGCTGTTTGAAGAACGTCGCCGTCTCGTCGACGATGGCTGCGCGCGCGTCGTCGCCACGGTCGAGTTCACCGGGAGTCACCGAGAACACCGAGAACATGAGGTACCGGATGGTGGCGTTGAGGGCGTCGAAATCGAGCTTGGACATGCCTCCATCGTGCCACGCAGCGAGTTCCCTCAGAGCACCCCGTCAGGTAGCCAGATGCAGGCCGGCCACCGCGCGGGTGGCCGCCGCAACGCAGGCCGGCACCCCGATCCCGTCCAGGTACGCCCCGGCCACCGCCAGTGTCGGCGGAAGTCCGGCGCGAATCTCCGCGACCAGGCCGGCGTGACCGGGACCGTACTGCGGCATCGCATCGATCCAGCGCGCCACCCGGGTGTCCTCGGGTTCGACGTCGATCCCGAACAGGGTCTGCAGATCCTGGGCCGACCAGTCCAGCAGTTCGTCGTCACCGACGCTGCGGGCCAGATCGTCACCGAAGCGGCCGAACGACAACCGCACCATCTCGGCGTTGCCGCGCCGACCCCACTTGCGCGACGACAAGGTGACGGCTTTCGTGTGCAGCCGTGTCCGCCCGGCCACCAGCACCCCGGACTGCTGCGGCAGCGGCGTACCGCCGGGCAGGGCCAGCGCCACCACAGCCGCCGATGCCACCGGGATCCGGCGCGCTGCCGCGGCACTGTCCGGGGCGACGCCCTCGACCAGTCGCGCCAGCCGGGGCGCGGGGACGGCCAGCACGACCGCGTCGGCCGACCAGCGGCCGCCTTCGTCGTCGACGAGTTCCCACCCCGAGTCCCGGCGATGCACCTCGCACACCGTCACCTGCGCCCACGTCGCATCCGCGCGGCGCACCAGTTCGTCGAGCAGCACCTGGTAACCGCCCTCGACGGCACCGAACACCGAACCCGGCAGCGGTGGCGGAAGCGCCGCACCGACGGCCTCGGTGAGACTGCGCGCGCCGCGATCCAGGGCCGCGGCGACGGTCGGCGCCGCGGCACGCAGGCCGATCGTCGCCGCTGAGCCGGCGTACACACCGGCCAGCAGCGGATCCACCGAACGGGTCACCACCTGCTCGCCGAACCGGTCGCCGACCAGCTCCGCCACCGTGGGATCGGCGCCTGCGCTCCACGACAGGGGTCGGCTCGGCTCGTCGCGCATCCAGCGGATGGTCGCGTCGTCGACCAGCCCGGTCAGGGCGTCGGCGCGCGACGGGATGCCGTTGACGGTGTCCTTGGGCAGAGCGTGGAGTCGGTCGCCGCAGTAGATCAGGGGACGCACACCCGTGGTGGCGATCTGTTTCTCGGCCAGACCCAGCTCCCCCAGCAGCGCCGGCACTTCCGGTCGGCGCGCCACGAAAGCCTCAGCGCCCACGTCCAGCGGCTGACCGGCGATGCGCTCGGTGCGCAGCACGCCGCCCAGCCGGTCCGCGGGATCCAACAGCGTGATCGACGCCCGAGGGCCGGCCATCACGCGCAGCCGATAGGCGGCCACCAAGCCGGAGATTCCCCCGCCGACGACGCAGAACGACCGGCTCACAACTCGTGCACCAGCGCCACGGTGTCGGTGATGATGCCCGGGTCGGTGGAGGGCAGCACCCCGTGACCGAGGTTGAACACGTGGCCGGACACGCCGGCATCCATCGCACGGCGGCCGTCCTCGACCACGGCGCGCACCGCGCGCTGCACCACGGGCCACCCCGCCAGCAGCACCACCGGGTCGAGGTTGCCCTGCAGCGCGACACCGGGCTGCACCCGGCCCGCCGCCGCGGTCAGCGACGTCCGCCAGTCCACCCCGACCACAGCGGGGGTGTCGTGCCCGGTGACCGCCTCCGACATGGCACCGAGCAACTCGGCGGTGCCGACCCCGAAGTGGGTCATCGGTACGCCATGATGCGCCAGGGTCGCGAACACCCGGGCGCTGTGCGGCAGGACGTAGGTGCGGTAGTCCACCAGCGACAGGGTCCCGGCCCACGAGTCGAACACCTGGATCGCGTCGACCCCGGCATCGAGCTGGACCTCCAGGAACGCGATGGTGATGTCGGTCAGCGCGGACATCAACGCGTGCCACAGCTCCGGCGCACCGAACATCATCGCCTTGGTGTGCTCGTGGTTGCGGCTGGGCCCGCCCTCGACCAGGTAGGACGCCAGGGTGAACGGTGCGCCCGCGAACCCGATGAGCGGCACGTTGCCGAGGTCGTGGGTCAGCCGCATCACCGCCGTGGACACCGGTTCGACCTGCTCTCGGTGCAGTTCACCGATCGCCGCGACGTCGTCGGCGGTGCGGATCGGGTGGTCGATCACCGGGCCGACGTCGGGCACGATGTCCAACCCGATACCGGCGGCGCGCAGGGGCACGACGATGTCGGAGAACAGGATCGCCGCGTCCACGTCGTGCCGGCGGACCGGCTGCAGGGTGATTTCGGTGATCAGGTCGGCATCGAAGCAGGCCTGCATCATGGTGTTCTTGGCCCGCAGCTCGCGGTACTCCGGCAGTGACCGTCCGGCCTGCCGCATCATCCACACCGGCACACGGTGGGGTTTGCGGCCGGCGACGGCAGCCAGGTACGGCGATTCGGGCAGCTCGCGGCGCGTGTTCATCGCCGTCCATGCTGCCATGCGCGTCTCGGCGCGCCTGCGGCCACAGCCGACGCGATCGACTAGCGTCAGAGGTTGTGACCACCGCCGAACCGGCTCAATTCCGTGAAGCCGTGGCGGCCATGAGTGCCACCACCGTCCGGCCGGAGATCGAGCTGGGCCCGATCCGTCCGCCGCAGCGCCTTGCGCCGTACAGCTATGCGTTGGGTGCCGAGGTCAAGCATGCCGAGACCACGGTCGTGCCGGAGCGCTCCGAGGGGGACGCCTTCGGCCGGCTGATCCTGCTGCACGATCCCGAGGGCGCCGACGCGTGGGACGGCACGATGCGCCTGGTCGCCTACATCCAGGCCGATCTGGATTCCAGCGAGGCCGTCGACCCGCTGCTGCCCGAGGTGGCTTGGAGTTGGCTGGTCGACGCGCTCCAGGAACGCGCTGAGCACGTGACCGCCCTCGGCGGCACCGTCACGGCCACCACGTCGGTCCGCTACGGCGACATCTCCGGACCGCCGCGGGCCCATCAACTCGAACTGCGCGCCTCTTGGACGGCGACGACGCTGGATCTGGGTCCCCACGTCCAGGCGTTCTGCGAGGTGCTCGAGCATGCCGCCGGCCTGCCGCCGGCGGGTGTGACCGACCTGAGTTCGCGGACCCGCGCCTGACCGATGTCCGACATCGAACCGGCGGATTCCGCCGTCGACGCTTCCGATGACGCGGCGGGACCGGACGCCGAACCGCTGCTCGCGCCCCGCGATGGAGTACCGGGGGTGTCCGCCAGCCGCATGGAGATCGCGCGGGCGGCCGACCTGCTGGCCTCGGGAACCGGTCCGTTCGCTGTCGACGCCGAACGCGCATCCGGTTTCCGCTATTCCAATCGCGCTTACCTGATCCAGATCCGCCGCCGCAACGCCGGCACCGTGCTGATTGATCCCGTCAGCCACGGCGGTGACTCGCTCGAGGTCCTGGCGCCGGTGGCCGCGGTACTGGCCACCGACGAATGGGTGCTGCACGCCGCCGACCAGGATCTGCCGTGTCTGGCCGAGGTCGGGATGGCGCCGGGCGCGTTGTACGACACCGAACTCGCCGGGCGGCTCGCCAATTTCGACCGGGTCAACCTCGCGGCGATGGTGGAGCGGATGCTCGGTCTGCACCTGACCAAGGGCCACGGCGCCGCGGACTGGTCGAAGCGTCCGCTTCCCGACGACTGGCTCAATTACGCCGCGCTCGACGTCGAGGTGCTCGCCGAGCTGCGCGACGCGATCGCCTCCGTGCTCGAGGAGCAGGGCAAAACGGAATGGGCGCGACAGGAATTCGAGCATCTGCGCACCATCGAGGCCACCCCCACCCGGCGGGACCGCTGGCGCCGCACCTCCGGCATCCACAAGGTGCGGGACCCACGCGCGCTCGCCGCGGTGCGGGAACTGTGGCTCACCCGCGACCAGATCGCTCGCCGCCGCGACATCGCCCCGGGGCGCATCCTGCCCGACAGCGCACTGGTCAGCGCCGCCACCGCCGATCCGGACACCGTCGAAAAGCTCACCGCTCTACCGATTTTCGGCGGCTCGCGGCAGCGGCGCAGTGCGCAGGTGTGGCTCGACGCACTGGCCCGCGCCCGCACGGCGGAGCGCCCGTCGTCGCAGGAGCCGTCCAACGGACCGCCGCCCGCGTCGCGATGGGCGCGGCGCAAGCCGGAGGCCGCCGCACGGCTGGAGGCGGTCAAGGCCGCATTGACCGAGCTGGCACAGCAGGTTTCGGTGCCCGTGGAGAACCTGCTGTCCCCCGATTGCGTGCGACGTTTGTGTTGGGACTGGTCGCCGGTCGGTGACATCGAAGGTGCGGTCGACGAGTTCCTGCAATCATGTTCGGCGCGGCCGTGGCAGCGCGAGCTGACCGTGCCGGTGATCGCGCAGGCGTTGGCTACCGCGCAGCCGTGACGCGGTCGATGTGGTCGAGGAAGTGGGTCAGCACCGCTTCGGGCGCCTCGATCTGGGGCCAGTGACCGATGTCGTCGGCGAGCATCACCACGTCGGGATCCGGGATCACCTCTGCGTAGCGCCGCGCCATGTGCGCCCCGGAGTTCGGGTCGGCCGGGCCGTCGATCAGCCGCATCGGCACCGCGGTCTGCCGCATCGCCCGGACCCACCGGTTGCGGTGGACGTAGCGATCCTCGAGGAACCGACCGACTTTGTGCAGCACCCCTTTTCCGTCGTTGAACTCCAAAATCTGGTGGAACACCTCGAGCATGTGGCGTGTCGGTTTGGTGTGGGGTCCGAACATCTCGTTGATGGTGGGTTCCAGGACGCGACGTGACACCGCGCTGCCCTGCAACGGGCTGAGCAGGTCCCCGATCACTGTGCCGGACATCAGCTTCTGCATCATGCGCGGCGTGTAGGCCTCGTGGAACAGTCCGCCGTTCAGCCAGGTGATCGACTCGATGTCCCACGCGCCGTAGTGCTGTTCACCGAACTCCTTGCGGGCCAGGAGTTCCTGGCCGACCGAGTCACCGAGGTCGTGGGCCAGGACATGCGCGGCGCGCACCCCCAGATGTGCGAGCAACGCCTCGTGCATGTCGGCGTGGTCGCTGACCGAATATCGGTATGCCACGGGTTTCGCCGAGAACCCCAGACCCAGCAGATCGGGCGCGATGACGCTGAAGCGGGCCGTGAGTTCCGCCCAGATCGGCTCCCAGTCGAAGGTGTTGAACGGATAGCCGTGGATCAGCAGCAGGTGCGGTCCGGTGCCGAGCGGACGTCCGGCCACCCGGTAGAAGATGTCGAAACCCAGATAGTCGAAGTAGTCTCCGGCTTCACGCCAGCGGGCCAGTTCGGGGTCCATCACCTGAGTCTGCGCTCAGCGCAGCTGTTCTGCCAGAAACGGCGTGGAGTCCGGCAGCGAGGCCAGCACCGTGCCGCTGTGGTCCTGGTCCGGATACACCTTCAGCGTCACCTGCTGACCGTGGGCGACCAGCTGGTCGTTGAACCGCATCGTCAGACTGGGCGGCACGTCGCGATCTTGCAGGCCCACCCCGAGGAAGATCGGGCGGTCGTAGCCGTCGGCCGGGATACCCATGAACTCGTCGATGGCGTCCGCGGCACCGGGGAGGGACGCGATCGGTGCGCTGAACAGACCCGGTACCGTGGTACCGGTCAGTTGGGCGGAAAGGTCGGCCAGGCACAGGGTTTCGGCCTGGTCTGCGGCGGTGCGGCCGGCCGGGGACAACACCGAGTCGATGTCGAGGTCCGGGCGGGCGTCGCGCAGCGCCGCGACGATGTAGGAGGCGTAGGCGGTCGCGACCGGACCCAGCTCGGGCGGCACCGCCATGTCCGGTCCGGCTTGCTTGACCAGGGTCTCCACGGTGGCCGGGGTGCCGGTGGCCACGACGCCCCGGTAATCCAACCCGGACCCGGCGCTGAACTCGGTGGCCCACCGCGCCGTGGCGACGGCGGCACCGCCGCCCTGGGACTGCCCCACCACCGCCCATTTCGGCGACAGTGGCAGGTCCATGCGGTGGGCGGCCACCACGGCGTCGGTGACGCTGCGGGCGGTGGTGATGCTGTTGAGATAGCTCATCAGACCTGGGGTGCCGAGGCCGGTGTAGTCGGCGGCGACCACCGCGTAGCCCTGGTCGAGCCAGTGGGTCAGGTATTCGCCGTCGCGCCCGCTGCGCGGGTGTGCCGACGGGGTGCACTCGTCACCGAGTCCGACGGTCCCGTGCGCCCACGCGATGACCGGCCAACCGCCCTGCGGGGCGGGCGTTTTCGGGACGAACACCGCGGCTGTCGCGACCGCGGGCCGGTCGTGCTGATCGATGGTGGCGTACAGGATGCGGTAGGCCGCGGCCGCACCGGCCACCGACAGTTCGGGATCCAGCGGCACCGTCTCGATCAGTGCGCCGGGCTCGGAGATCGGCCCGGTGTAGGTGCGCGCGTCCATACCCGACCAGCGCGGCGCCGCGGACGCCGTCCCCGGAACCGCGACCAGAGCAGCTGCGATCAGGGCGACGACGACGACAATCCGTACGGCGACAAGCGGTCTCATGACCACCACCCTATCGGGCGGTCGTACCCGTCCGGTCAGTCGATGTGTTCGCTGATCGCCCGGTCGCCGGCGGCGTTACCGAGCGCGGACACCCAGCCGGTGATCTGGCGGGCGATGTTGCGCTCGGTCAGCCCCACCTCGCTGAGCACCTCGCCGCGCGACGCGTGGTCGAAGAACCGCTGCGGCAGCGCGGCGTCCCGGCACGGCACGTCGACCTCGGCGCGGCGCAACGCACCCGAGACCGCCGAGCCCACGCCGCCCTGCACCCCGTTGTCCTCGAGGGTGACGACCAGCTTGTGGCGCTTGGCCAGCGAGACCACGACATCGGAGATCGGCAGCACCCAGCGCGGGTCGACCACCGTGACGCCGATGCCGTGCGTGCGCAACCGTTCGGCGACGGCCAGCGCCATGGCGGCGAACGGACCGACCGCCACGATCAGCACGTCCTCGGCGGAGTCGCGGTCCGGGACCGCGAGCACGTCGACTCCGTCGCGCCGTTCGAGCGCAGGAATGTCCTCGCCGATGTCGCCTTTCGGGAATCGCAGCGCGGTGGGCCCGTCGTTGACGTCGAGCGCCTCGGCGAGTTCCTCGCGCAGCCGGGCACCGTCGCGCGGCGCGGCCACCCGCATCCCCGGGACCACGTTGAGGATCGACAGGTCCCACATGCCGTTGTGGCTTGCGCCGTCCGGACCGGTCACACCGGACCGGTCGAGCACCAGCGTCACCGGTAGGCGGTGCAGCGCGACATCCATCATGAGCTGGTCGAACGCGCGGTTCAGGAACGTCGAGTAGACCGCGACGACCGGATGCATGCCGCCCATCGCCAGACCCGCCGCGGAGGTCACGGCGTGCTGTTCGGCGATGCCGACGTCGAAGAACCGGTCCGGGAAGCGGTCGCGGAATGCGGACAGTCCGGTCGGGCCCGGCATCGCAGCGGTGATCGCGACGACGTCCCGGCGTTTCGCCGCCAACCGGAGCAGCGTCTCGGAGAACGTCGACGTCCACCCCGGGCCGGACACCGACGTGGCCAGACCCGTCTGCGGGTCGATGACGCCGCACGCGTGCATCTGCTCGTCGACGTCGTTCTCCGCCGGCGCGTAGCCCATGCCCTTGCGGGTCACCACGTGGACCACGACGGGAGCCTTGAAGGCCCGGGCATGGCGCAGCGCGCTCTCCACCGCGTGCTCGTCGTGGCCGTCGATCGGTCCGACGTACTTCAACCCCAGGTCGGTGAACATCACCTGCGGGGACAACGCGTCCTTGATGCCGGCCTTGATGCTGTGCATGCACTGGTAGCAGAACTCGCCGATGATCGGCACCCCGCGCACGGCCTTGCGGCCCTCCTCGAGCACCCGCTCGTAGCCGGGCTGCAGCCGCAGCGCGGCGAGGTGCTCGGCGAAGCCACCGATGGTCGGTGCGTAGCTGCGGCCGTTGTCGTTGACGACGATGACCACCGGACGCTGGGACGCCGCGATGTTGTTCATCGCCTCCCAGCACATGCCGCCGGTCAGCGCGCCGTCACCGACGACAGCAACGACGTGGCGGTTGCGGTGTCCGCTCAGCTCGAAGGCCTTGGCCAGTCCGTCGGCATACGACAGCGCCGAACTGGCGTGGCTGGACTCCACCCAGTCGTGCTCGCTCTCCGACCGCGACGGATAGCCCGACAGGCCGTCCTTCTTGCGCAGCGTCTCGAAGTCCGGGCACCGGCCCGTGAGCATCTTGTGGACGTATGCCTGATGTCCCGTGTCGAACAGGATCGGGTCATACGGCGAGTCGAAGACACGGTGCAGCGCAAGCGTCAGCTCCACAACGCCCAGGTTGGGTCCCAGATGTCCACCGGTGGCCGCGACCTTGTGGATCAAGAAGTCGCGGATCTCGCGGGCCAACTCCTCCAGTTGAGCCTGCGAGAGGTGCTGCAGATCAGCGGGACCGCGGATCTGTTCAAGCATCCCGTCAGTCTACGCACGGCCGAGGAGGTCGGTCCTGTCGAGCCTGGTACACGTCGGGTACGCCGTCGTCGTCGGCGTCGGTGGTCTCCAACTGGTGAATGCGCCGGTAAGCGGCGTTTCTGGCCAGCAGGACCACCGATGCGGCGGCCGCTGCGATCAGAGATCCGGCCAACACGCCGACCTTCACCAATTCGTCACGTTCGGAGCCCAGGCCGTAGGCCAGATCCCCGATGAGCAGCGACACCGTGAACCCGATGCCCGCCAGCATCGACATGCCCAGCACATCGATCCATCGCAACGAGGAGTCCAGTTCGGCGCGGGTCACCGACGCCAGCAGCCGGGTGGTACCGAAGATGCCCAGAGGTTTCCCGACCACCAGACCGGCGATGATGCCGAGCGCCACCGGCTCTGTCAGCGCATGCGTCAGGCCGCTGATCCCGCCGAAGCTCACGCCCGCGGCGAAGAACGCGAACGCCGGGATCGCCACCCCGGCCGACACGGGTCGCAGCCGGTGCTCGAAGTGCTCGGCCAGCCCCGGTCCGGCGTCCGGCCCGCCCGCGGCCGCACTGCGCCACACGGGCACCGCCAGCCCCAGCAGCACGCCCGCCACGGTGGCGTGGACACCCGATTCGTGCACCAGCACCCAGGTCGCCAACGCCAGCGGGATCAGCAGCCACCAGGAACGGATGCGCCGCTGCACGCAGACGGTGAACACCAGCAGCGGCACCAGCGCCGCGGCCAGCGCCCACACCTCAATGTCCTCGGTGTAGAAGATCGCGATGACGAGGATGGCCAACAGGTCGTCGACCACCGCCAGCGTCAACAGGAAGATCCGCAGCGCCGACGGCAGATGGGTGGAGATCACGGCCAGGACCGCCACGGCGAAGGCGATGTCGGTCGCGGTCGGGATCGCCCATCCGCGCAACGCGTCGGGTTCGGTCTGCGACACCACCGCCACGAAGATCAACGCCGGGACCACCATGCCCCCGACGGCGGCGGCGATCGGCAGCACCGCGCGCGCCGGGTCGCGCAGGTCACCGGCGACGAACTCGCGCTTGAGCTCCAGTCCGACGATGAAGAAGAAGATCGCCAGCAGACCGTCGGCCGCCCATGTGCCCAACGTGAGGTCGAGGTGCAGCCCGAACGGTTGCCCGCCGACCCGGGTGTCGCGCAGCGCGAAGTAGGCGTCGGCCCACGGTGAGTTCGCCCAGACCAGTGCGGCCCCGGCGGCCACCAGCAGGACGATGCCCCCGACGGTCTCCTTGCGCAGGATGTCGGTGATGCGGCTGGTCTCGGCCCACGATCCCCGGCCGAGGATCGCACGGGTGGGCTTGTCGGTCACAGGTGCCTTCGAGACGAGGGTGGGCAGGGTCAGGTAATCGCCGACCAGACTTCCCGGCACACCGGGTTTCAAGCGTAAGCGATCGTCGACCGCCCCGACACTCAACGCCCGTCGCCGAAGCTGTGGGCTATGGTCCGGGCGTGCCGGGAAGTTTGGGCGGCAGACGAGCCGCCGATCGCGACACGATCTACCTCGTCGCTCCCAGCGGGCACCCCAATTACGGGGACGAGTTCATCGTGCGGGCCTGGCTGCGACACCTGGCGCGGGTCCGGCCCGACGCCGAGGTGATCGTCGACTGTCACACACCGGGGCAGGCCGCGGTCCTCATGGCCGGCGCGCACCCGTCGGTCACGTTCGTCGACACGTTGTGGCGGATCTGCTTCGAGACCGCAGAGCTCCCACCGGTGGATGCGGTGGCGGCGGCTGCCGCGGTGATCGGCGAACCCGGCCGGATGCCCAAGTTGGTGTGCGGTGTCGAACTGCTCGCGCGCGCCGACGTCGTGCACGTGGTCGGCGGTGGCTACATCAACGCGGTGTGGCCGCACCATCTGGCGCTGCTTGCCGCCGCGGCGGCAGGTGCCGACCGGGCCGGCGCGCGGCTGGTGGCGACCGGGCAGGGACTGCTGCCGGTGGGTGACGAACAACGCCGCGCGCTGCTGATCGCGTATGCGCAGCGGTTCGCCACTTTCGACGTCCGTGACCAGGCGTCCTACGACGTGCTCGCCGGTATCGGTGACCGGCTCACCCAGACCGGCGACGACGCCTGGCTGGGTCTGGGCCACAGCGACGTGTACGACGACGAGTGCGAGGCGGCCCGCCGTCGGGTGGTCTTCTGTCTGCAGAGCGACCTGATGGACGACTTCGCCGGTGGGCGCGGCGTGGACGGATTGGCCGACGCGGCATCGCGGCTCGTCGAGTCGTGGGGTCTGGACGGGGCCGACGTGGCGTTCGTCGAGAGCATCCCCGGCGCCGACCGCGTGGTGTTCGACCGGATCTCGCATCTGGTGCCGGGTGCGGAATTCATGCCGTTCAGCCACCTGTGGAGGACAGGTCTGCCGGCGGTGCCCGGCCAGATCTGGGTCACGACCCGTTTCCACCACCACCTGCTCGCGGCCGCACGCGGTGTGTCCGGCATCGCGCTCACCGGTCGCGCAGACTATTACCCGGTCAAGCACCAGACCCTGGCCGAGCATGGATCCGGTTGGCTCCTCAGTGATTCCGACGATCTGCCGAACGCACCGGTGACCGGTGGCGGTTTCCGCCCCGAGAAGGTGGCGGCGATGACGCGGGAGAAGACGAGCTTGGCGGCGCGGATCTACCCACCGCCAACGTCACGACGCCGGGTCCCGGAACTGCTGCGCCGCCGGACCGGTGCGACACGCTCGGCTACCCGTGGGTTTTGACTTCCCGCAGCTCCCGGCCCTAACGTCGGTGTACCGGTAAGGATTACGGTTTGGTGCCGACGCGCGTGCGTGTGACCAGACGCAGCACCGCACCGTGATCCTCGACGTGACGATGCGACGAGAGGTTCGAGATGAAGATGCCCGCCGTCCGACTCCCCGCCCTGTTGCGCGCGTTGACCGCCGGTGGCCTGGCCGCGGCGCTGGTCGCCACGGGCGCCTGTTCGACCACGGAGCCGGGCACCGGCAACCCGACCGGCGAGGGCTCCACGCTCGAGCGGATCAAGGCGGACAAGTCGATCAACGTCGGCTTCGCCAACGAGCGCCCGTACGCCTACCGCGAGAACGGGCAACTGGTGGGCCAGGACCCGGCCGTCCACGGCTACATCTTCGACCAGATCGGCGGCATCACCTTGGAACCGCACCTGTTCGAGTTCGGTTCCCTGATCCAGGCGCTGAACTCCGAACGCGTCGACGTGGTGACCGCGGGCATGTTCATCACCCCGCAGCGCTGCACCCAGGCAGCGTTCAGCAACCCGGTGTACGTCGCGACGACGTCGCTGCTGGTGCCGAGCGGCAACCCGAAGAACCTCACCGACTACGCGTCGATCGCCGACGGTGACGCGCGGCTGGCCGTGATGAACGGCGCCGTGGAGGTCGACCAGGCGAAGGGCTCCGGCGTTCCCGACGACCGGCTGCAGATCGTCGCCGATCAACAGGCCGGCCTCGACGCGGTCAAGTCCGGCCGCGCCGATGCGTTCGCTCTGACCAGTATCTCGTTGCGCGCCTTGGCCTCCGGGGACAACACCGTCGAAGTCGCCGAGGCGTTTGTGCCCGTCATCGACGGCGAGGAGCAGATCGGGGCCGGCGCGGCGGTCTTCCGGCAGAACGACACCGCGCTGCGCGAGGCATTCAACGAGAAGCTGGCCGAACTGATCCGCAGCCCGAAGTGGCTGGAACTCGTCGAACCCTTCGGTTTCACCGAGGCCGAACGTCCCGATCCGGACCTGACCGCCGAGCAGCTCTGCCAGGGCTGAGCCCCGGTGCTCGCCGAACTCGCCGACGCCGCACCCCTCTTCCTGTACGGCGCCGGCGTGACGGTGCTGTACACCGTCCTGGCCGCCGTTGCCGCGCTGGTGGTCTCGTTCGTGTTCGGGCTGATGTCGCTGTCGGGTTCGGTCGTCGTTCGCGGCCTGTCCCGCACGGTCGTGGAGTTCTTCCGCGGCACCTCCCTGGTGATCCAGTTGCTGTGGATCTTCTTCGTGCTGCCCCAGCTCGGGCTGCGGTTCGAACCGATGGCCGCGGCGACGCTCGCGTTCGGCCTGAACTTCGGGGCCTACGGCGCTGAGATCGTGCGCGGCGCCATCGCGTCGGTGCCCAGACCGCAATGGGAGGCCACGATCGCGTTGGGGCTGGGCCGGTTTCGACGGATGCGGCGGGTGATCCTGCCGCAGGCACTGCCGGAGATGGTGCCGCCGTTCGGCAACCTGTGGATCCAGATCCTCAAGAGTTCGTCGCTGCTGTACCTGATCGGTATCACGGAGTTGACCTTCGAGGTCAAGCAGCTGCAATTCCAGGTGGGCAGTATGGCGGCCTTCAGCATCGCGCTGGTGGTGTATTTCGTGCTGGCGCAGGCGCTGGTCGCGGTCACGCGGTGGGTGGAGACCCGCACCGCCGCGCGCCTGGGCCGGGGACCCCGAGCCGTCGTCATCACCCAGCCCGGGACGGTGGGCACACCGTGACCACCGAACGCAGCCTCTGGGACTGGGACTACGCCGGCGACGTGCTGCCCGGTCTGATCGAGGCATTCCTGAAGTACACGCTCGGGATCACCGCAGCGGCCTCGCTGGTCGCGATCATCGGCGGCTTGGTGCTGGTGCTGCTGCGCCGCGCCGAGAGCCGGTGGATCTCCTGGCCCACCTATGCGGTCGTGGAATTCGTTCGTAGCACCCCGATCCCGATCCAGCTGTTCTTCGTCTACTTCGGCCTGCCGGTCATCGGCGTACGGCCCAGTGCGCTGGCCACCGGCATCGCCGTGCTCGGCGTGCACTACGCCTGCTACATGTCGGAGGTCTACCGCGCCGGCATCGACGCGATCCCGCCGGGGCAGTGGGAGGCCGCCACCGCGTTGTCGCTGCCGCCGTACCGCACCTGGCGCGCGGTGATCCTGCCCCAGGTGGTGCGCCGTGTCCTGCCGTCGACGGGCAACCAGATCATCGCGCTGTTCAAGGAGACCCCGTTCCTGATCGTGATCGGGGTGGCCGAGATGGTCACGGTGGCCAACCAGTTCGGCGGACAGAACTACCGCTACATCGAACCCATCACCATCGCCGGGCTGATCTTCCTGGCCGCGAGCTACCCGACCTCGGTCCTGATGAGGAAGCTGGAGATCCGCCTTGCCCAGTGACAATTCGCCCACCCCGATGGTCCGGTTCGAGAACGTGGTCAAGAAGTTCGGCGACAAGACCGTGCTCGACGGCATGAACTTCTCCGTCGCGCCCGGTGAGCGGGTGACGCTCATCGGGCCGTCCGGATCCGGCAAGACGACGATCCTGCGGCTGCTGATGACGCTGGAGCGGGTCACCGACGGGGTGATCTGGGTAGGCGGTGAGCCGCTGACCCACGAGCGTCGCGGCGACCGGTTGGTGCCCGCCTCGGAGAAGTATCTGCGGCGGGTCCGACGTCGAATCGGCATGGTGTTCCAGCAGTTCAACCTGTTTCCGAACATGACGGTCATCGAGAACGTGATCGAGGCACCGATGTCGGTGCTCGGCCTCGGCAAGGACGACGCCCGGGCCCGCGGCACCCAACTGCTCGAACGGGTCGGCATGGCCGACTTCGTCGACGCCCACCCGACCCGTCTGTCGGGTGGGCAGCAGCAGCGGGTGGCGATCGCCCGGGCGCTGGCGATGGAGCCCGACGTGCTGCTGCTCGACGAGGTGACCTCGGCGCTGGACCCCGAACTGGTGGTCGACGTACTCGACGTGCTGCGCGAGATCGCCGAGACCACCGACATCACCATGCTCATCGTCACCCACGAGATGCGTTTTGCGCGCGACGTTTCCGATCGGGTGCTGATGTTCGACAACGGTGTGATCATCGAGGACGGACCGCCGTCGAAGATCTTCAACGAACCCGAGCAGGAACGCACCCGCACGTTCCTGCGCGCCGTGCTCGAGGAGCGTTAACTTTCCGCCGGCTCTCCGGTGGACAACGTTTCGTCGGGCCAGCGGGCCGCGGCGGCGTGGCCGGCGAGCAGCTTGAGATAGAACACCGGGCCGAACCAGCGTGCCGACGGGTAGGGCTGCAGGGCGGCGTCCAGCGCGACCCCGCCCGCCGTCAGCACCCATCCCAGCGGCCGGCGGTGGGCGCGGAACCGGCGGATCAGCACCGTGGCCGCCACCAGATACGCGTAACGCGCGCCGGCATGCCACCAGCCGCGGCGGTCGGCCCCGTCGACCCAGGCCAGCACCAGCGGGTGCAGATGGACCAGCGCGAACCGCAGGTGATCGGCGTCGGTCTGTCCGGGCCGTTCGTACCAGCGGGCGCAGGCCGCGGTGTTGTTCGCCCACGCACCGCCCCACAGGTCCACCGCGCAGACGGCCAGCAGCGTCGTCCTGGCCGCACCCAGTCGGCGGGTGTGGCGCAGCGCGTCGAGACCTCCCAGACCCGCCAGCCCGAGAATCGTCGCGGTGCCCGCCGGGCCGGTCTCCGGGCCGACGAACTCGAACCACGCGCGTCGAAGCGGACCGATCTGCTCGCTCATTCCCGGCCCGCCCGGGTCAGCACGGCGACGCACTCCACGTGGTGGGTGAGCGGGAACGAATCGAAGACCCGCAGGTTCTCGACCGCGTATCCGCGGGCACGGTACAGACCGATGTCACGCGCGAACGATGCTGCCTCACAACCGATGTGCACGATGCGCGGCACCGCGGCCGCCGACAGGGCGTCGATCACCTCGCGCCCCGCACCGGTGCGGGGCGGATCGAGCACCGCGACGTCTGCCGGACGGTCCTGCGCCTTCAGCGCGCGGCGGACCGAATCGTTGACCACGTTCACCCAACCCAGATCGGCCAGCGAGGCGCGTGCGGACCGGGACGCGCCGCGGGAGGTGTCGACGGTGACGACGCGGCCCGTCTCCCCCACCGCCTGCGCCAGTGCGGCAGCGAAAACACCTGCGCCCCCGTACAAGTCCCAGGCGGTCATCCCTGGACCGAGCTGCGCCCACTCCGTGACCAGCCTGCTGTAGACCTCCGGCGCATCGCGGTGGGCCTGCCAGAACGCGGTCACCGGGATCCGCCAGGTCCGCCCGCCCACCCGTTGCACAGCTTCGTAGGCGCCCTCGACCACCGCGGTCTTGTGGCCGCCGCCGCTGCCGGAGGTCACGATGTGGCGGGTCCCGTCCGCGTCGAGGACGACGTGCACGTCCGCGCCGGCCGGCCAAGTGGTCTCGGCGACGGCGGTGAGCATGTCGGTGGGCAGCTGGGCACAGTCGAGGCGGTGGACCAGCTCGGCGCTGTGGTAGCGGTGGAACCCGGCCCGGCCGTCGTCGGAGGTGGCCAGCCGCACCCGGGTGCGCCAGCCGGTGGCCGCACCGTCGCCGACGGGCTCGGCGGCGGCCGAGTCCTCGTCACACCAGTGGTGATCACCCAGGCGGGCAAGCTGATTGGCCACGACCGCGCCCTTGATTCGGCGCGCGTGCGACGGTTCGGCGAACGCCAGGTCGCAGCATCCGGACTGCTCGGGCCCCGCGATCGGACACAGCGACGCGATGCGCCCCGACGCCGGGTCGAGCACCTCGGTCACCTCCGCGTTCCAGTACGAGGCGCGTCGGTCGAGCACCCGGACCCGCACCGTCTCCCCGGGCAGGGCGTAGCGCACGAACACCACGCGCCCGTCCAGGCGTGCCACGCACTTCCCTCCGTTGGCGGCGGCCTCGGTGCGCAGCACCAACTCGTCGGCGTCGGTCATTCCAGGAACCCTTTCCGCGCGTCGCCCGGCGCGGACTGCGGCGCCAACTTCTTGAGCCGTTCCGACGAGGACAGCTGCCAGGGCACCGAGGTCACCATCACGTTGGGCATGAACAGCAGTCTGCCCTTGAGCCGCAACGCGCTCTGGTTGTGCAGCACCTGCTCCCACCAGTGGCCGACGACGTACTCGGGGATGAACACGGTGACCACGGTGCGCGGCGACTCCTTGCTGATCCGTTTGACGTAATCCAGGACAGGGCGGGTGATCTCGCGGTACGGCGAGGCGATGACCTTCAGCGGCACGCTGATGTCGCTGTTCTCCCACTTCGACACCAGCTCGCGGGTCTCGGCGTCGTCGACGCTGACCGTGACGGCCTCGAGGGTGTCGGGACGGGTCGCGCGGGCGTAGGCCAGCGCCCGCAGCGTCGGCAGATGCACGTTCGACACCAGCACGATGGCGTGGTTGCGGCTGGGCAGCACGATGTCGGCGGCCTCCTCGGACTGGGTCTCGAGTTCGCGCCGGACCGAGGTGTAGTGGCGGTGGATCAACCGCATCAGACCGAACAGCGCCCCCATCGCCAGGATCGCGATCCAGGCGCCCGCCACGAACTTGGTGACCACCACGATCACCAGCACGGTCCCCGTGCAGACACATCCCACGGTGCTGACCACCCGGGCCCGGTGCATCCGGGTGCGTGCGGCGGCGTCGGTTTCGGTGCGCAGCAACCGGGTCCAGTGCCGCATCATGCCGAACTGGCTCATGGTGAAGGCCACGAACACACCCACGATGTAGAGCTGGATCAGCGCCGTGACCTCGGCCCCGAACGCGACGACGAACCCGACGGCGCCGAACGCCAGGAACAGGATGCCGTTGGAGAACGCCAGCCGGTCGCCGCGGGTGTGCAGCTGGCGCGGCAGGTACCGGTCCTGCGCCAGGATGGAGCCCAGCACCGGGAATCCGTTGAAGGCCGTGTTCGCCGCGAGCACCAGGATCAGCGCGGTGACACCGGCGATCAGGTAGAGCCCGGGCGCGAAGTCGTGGAACACCGTGTCGGCCAGCTGGGCGATCAGGGTCTTCTGGTGGTAGTCCGCCGGCGCGCCGACGAGCTGTTCGTGCGGGCGTTCGGCGATCTGCACACCGGTGGCCTGGGCCAGCAGGATGATGCCCATGAAGAACGTCACCGCGATGCCGCCGAGCATCAGCAGAGTGGTTGCAGCGTTGCGGGACTTGGGTTTCCGGAATGCGGGGACACCGTTGCTGATGGCCTCCACCCCGGTCAGCGCCGCGCTGCCCGACGAGAACGCCCGCGCCACCAGGAAGACCAGCGCGAAGCCCAGGACGTTGCCGTGCTCGGCGTGCATCTCGAAGTCCGCGGACTCGGCGCGCAGCGGGGTGTCGAGCACGTAGATCTGAAAGAAGCCCCAGCCCAACATGATCACCATGCCGGCCATGAACGCGTAGGTGGGAATCGCGAAGGCGGTGCCGGACTCCCGGATGCCGCGCATGTTCAGCGCGGCCAGCAGCAGGATTGCGACGACGGCGAACAACACCTTGTGCTGGTTGACGAACGGGATCGCCGAGCCGATGTTCGACATCGCCGAGGACATCGACACCGCGACGGTGAGCACATAGTCGACCAGCAGCGCGCTGGCTACCGTCAGTCCCGCGGTCGGACCCAGGTTGGTGGTCACCACCTCGTAGTCCCCGCCACCGGACGGATAGGCGTGCACGTTCTGCCGGTAACTCGCGATCACCACGAGCATCACCGCCGCGACGGCCAGCCCGATCCAGGGGGCCATCGAATAGGCCGCCAAGCCCGCCACCGACAGCACCAGGAAGATCTCCTCGGGCGCGTATGCCGTGGAGGACAGCGCGTCCGACGCGAAGACCGGAAGAGCGATGCGCTTGGGCAGCAGTGTGTGCGACAGCCGGTCGCTGCGGAACGGCCTGCCGAGGACGAGCCGACGCGCGACGGTCGAAAGCTTGGACACGACAGCCAAGCGTATGCCTGCCCACCCGGAACCGCCGCGAAGCTGTAGCGTTGCGCCGAGCACGGGTATCCAGCAACTCGCCGGCGCAGGACCGGCGCAGGTGGAAGGACGCGGCAGGTGCGGGTAGTGGTGATGGGTTGCGGTCGCGTCGGCGCGTCCCTGTCCGACAGCCTGGCCAGGATCGGGCACGAAGTCGCCGTCATCGACCGCGACAGCAGCGCGTTCCACCGGCTCTCCCCCGACTTCCCGGGTGAGCGGGTGCTCGGGATGGGCTTCGACCGCGATGTGCTGGTGCGCGCCGGCATCGAAGGGGCCGGGGCGTTCGCGGCGGTGTCCTCGGGCGACAACTCCAACATCATCTCGGCGCGCGTGGCGCGCGAGACGTTCGGTGTGCAGCGCGTCGTGGCGCGCATCTACGACGCCAAGCGCGCCGCGGTCTACGAGCGCCTCGGCATTCCGACGGTCGCGACCGTGCCGTGGACCACCGACCGCCTGCTCAACGTGTTGACCCGGGAGACCGAGACCACCAAGTGGCGCGACCCCAGCGGCAACGTCGGCGTGACGGAGCTCGCGCTGCACGAGGACTGGGTGGGACGGCGCATCACCGAACTCGAGGCGGCGACCGCGGGACGGGTCGCGTTTCTGATCCGGTTCGGCGCCGGTCTGCTACCGGAGGCCAAGACGGTGCTGCAGGCGGGCGACCAGGTGTATCTCGCGGCGGTCTCCGGGCACATCGCCGAGGCCCTGGCCATCGCGGCGCTCCCCCCGAACGACGACGAGGAGGCACGGTGACGCGCACCCGAGGAGGCGACCGATGAAAGTCGCCATCGCCGGAGCCGGCGCGGTCGGTCGCTCGATCGCCCGTGAGCTCGTCGCCTCGCACGAGGTCACGCTGCTGGAACGCAACCCCGAGCACATCGACGTCACCGCCGTGCCCGCCGCGCACTGGCGGGTGGGCGACGCCTGCGAGCTGAGCCTGCTGGAGTCGGTGAAACTCGAGGAGTTCGACGTCGTGATCGCCGCCACCGGCGACGACAAGGCCAACGTGGTGCTCAGCCTGCTGTCCAAGACGGAGTTCGCGGTGCCGCGGGTGGTGGCCCGCGTCAACGATCCCCGCAACGAATGGCTCTTCGACGAGTCCTGGGGTGTCGACGTCGCGGTGTCCACGCCGCGCATGCTGGCCTCGCTGGTCGAGGAGGCGGTGGCCGTCGGTGACCTCGTACGGCTCATGGAGTTCCGTAAAGGTCAGGCCAACCTGCTCGAGATCACCCTGCCCGACGACACCCCGTGGGGCGGTAAGCCCGTCAAACGCCTGGAGTTACCCCGCGACGCCGCGCTGGTGACGATCCTGCGCGGCGCACGCGTCATCGTGCCCGAGTCCGACGAACCCCTCGAGGGCGGTGACGAATTGCTGTTCGTGGCCGTGACCGAGGTCGAAGAGGAGCTGCGCGCGCTCCTGCTGCGGCCCCCGCCCCGCTGAGGCTCACTCGGGGGTGGCGGCCGGATTGCCGACTTCGCTCCGCGCGCGCACGGCCCGCTGGGCGGCGCGAATGGCCAGGTAGGTCACCAGCGCGGCCACCGCCGTCAGCGGCCACCCCATCGCGATGCGGGCCACCCCCAGCCACCCGGTCTGATCGGCGTCGTACAGGTGCCGCTGGACCACGAAGCGCGACGCGAACACCACCACCCACACCAGGGTGGCCAGATCGAACGCGCGGACCGCGGCGGGGACGTCGCGCCAGTCGCGGTCGGAGGCGTGGACCCAGCCCCAGATGTAGCCGACGACGGGCCGGCGCACCACCACCGAGACGGCGAAGACCACCGCCCAGAACAGCGACGTCCAGATCCCGAGCAGGAAGTAACCCTTCGACGCGCCGACCAGATAGGCGATCAGCGCGCTGATTCCGACGGCGAAGAACCCGGAGATGGCCGGTTGCACCGAATCCCGGCGCACCAGCCGCCAGATCAGGATCAGCGTGGCCACGCCCAGGGCGGCGAAGATGGCCGGCATGAGTCCGAAGGCCGAGGACACCGGCACGAACACCACCACCGGCAGCGACGAGTAGATCAGGCCGCTGACGCCGCCCATCTGCTCGAGAACCGCTGCACCTCGCGGTTGAGAGTCTTGCGCCTCCGGTTCGGTGTCCGGGCCGCTCACTTCTGAATCTCGTAGTGCGGGTTGTAAATTGCCTTCGCTCCGTTGTCGAGTTTGCCCACGCGACCGCGCACCTTGAGCGTGCGACCGGTTTCGATGCCGGGGATGCGCCGTTGGCCCAACCACACCAGGATGACCGAGTCGGTTCCGTCGAACAACTCGGCCTTCACCCCACCGGAGCAGCTCTTGCCGCTGCATTCGACGCTGCGCAGGGTGCCGATCATCGTCACCTCCTGGCCGCGCTGACAGTCGATCGCTCGCTGCGCACCGGTGTGGGCGACGTCCTCGGAAAGCTCCTCGACGTCCAGCTGCTCCGGGTCCTCGGTCAACCGACGGGTGAGCCGCCGCAGATAACCCTCGGCCGTGGCCATGGCTTTCTCCTGACCTTCTGTGGATCCGTGCGGAGGGATTACCCCACCGGACGCCACCGTAGACCTCCTGGTGCGCAGATGCTAACGCCGACGGACCCGTTGCCACGCCACATCGGGTCGGCGGGCACGATCGAGGCCATGACGGTCGAAATGCGCGGTGTCACGGCGGTCCTGCTGCCCGGCACCGGCTCCGACGACGAATTCGTGCGCCGCGCCTTCGCGGCCCCGCTGCACGCGGCCGGTGCGCGGGTCGTGACGCCACGACCGCAGCCGCGACGGCTGATCGCGGGCTACCGGGAAGCCCTGACCGACGCGGCAGCTGCCGGCCCGATCCTCGTGGGTGGGGTGTCGATCGGCGCCGCGGTGGCCGTGGAGTGGGCACTGCAGCATCCCGCGCGCGCCGTCGCCGTGCTCGCCGCGCTGCCCGCATGGAGCGGGTCACCGGCGACCGCCCCGGCCGCGCACGCCGCCCGCTATTCCGCGGCGGCCCTGCGGCGCGACGGTCTGGCGGCGACCACCGCGCAGATGCAGGTCTCGAGTCCGCGATGGTTGGCCGATGAACTGACGCGATCGTGGGCGGGTCAGTGGCCTGCGCTGCCCGATGCGATGGAGGAGGCGGCCGCCTTCGATGCGCCGACCGCCGACGCACTGGCCCGACTGACCGTGCCGTTGGCGGTGGTGTCGGCCGTCGACGACGCGGTCCACCCGCTGCAGGTCGGCCGGGAGTGGGCGTCGGCCGCGCCGCGAGCGGTCCTGCGCACCGTCACGCTCGACGCGATCGGGGCCGACCCTTCGGTGCTCGGCGCTCAGTGCCTGGCCGGTCTGGCCGGCCTGGACGGGTCGGGCTGAACTCAGCCGCCCATGCTGGTGCGCAGCTGCTGCATCGCCGAGCCCTGGGTGCCCTGACGGGCAGCGGGGTTGGGCTGCTGCTGCTGCGGTGGTGCCGGCTGACCCGCGGCCTGAGCCTGGGCCATCGCCTGCTCCTGAGCGGCCCGCAGCTGGGCGGCCATCGGCTCGGGCAGCTGCACCGCCAGCGGCGTGCGGACCGGCAACGGCGTGTCCCCCCGCCGGACCACGGTGTCGGCCAGAGCGTTTCGGGCCTGTTCGGCCAGCAGCGCGATGTGTTCGGCAGGACCGTTGACCACGCAGCGCACCATCCACCGGTAGCCGTCGACCCCGATGAACCGCACAACCGTGGCTCCGTCTGCGGCGGTGCCGACCACTTCGCGACCCCACGGGCCGTCTTCGATGCTGACCTTCGGCACGTCGCGGCGCAGCGACTCGGCGAGCTCCGCGGCCACCTCCCGCCAGAGTCCGGCCGACTTCGGCGCGGCGTAGGCCGCAATGGTGAAGCGTCCGTGCGGCGTCACGACCCAGATGGCGCTCGGCACGCCCGTCTCGCCGAGCTCGACCTGGACCTGACCGCCGTCGGGCATCGGGATCAGCACCGACCCCAGATCCAGGCGGGCCACCGTGGCGACCTCGGGATCGTCGAAGTCCTCGATGTCGAAGGGACCTTCGAGCTCGTCCGCCGGTTCGTCGGCCTGGTCCTCGACCCGGTCGTCGTCGTTACGTCCTCGCCTCAGCGCCATGTCGCGCCCTCCTCAGTTCTCACAGGCTCGCATGCCCCCCTGATGACCCGTGTCCTCCGTCGCCGCGGGTGGTGCCGGACACCCCGGCCTCGTCGAACGACGTCACCTCGATTAGTTCCGGCAGCTCCACGCGTTGGACCACCAGCTGGGCGATGCGATCGCCGCGCCGGATCTCGATGGGCGTGGCGGGATCGAGGTTGATCAACGACACCTTGATCTCGCCACGATAGCCCGCGTCTATGGTCCCGGGGCTGTTGACGATCGAAAGTCCCACGCGCGCAGCCAGTCCGGAGCGCGGATGCACCAGCCCGACCATGCCGTGCGGGATCGCCACCGCGACTCCCGTGGGCACCAGGGCGCGAGCGCCGGGCGCGAGCTCGAGGTCCTCGGCGCTGTACAGATCGACGCCGGCGTCGCCCTCATGGGCGCGGCTGGGCAGCGGCAACCCGGGATCGAGCCGCACTACCGGCAAAGAGGTGGACACGACGCCAAAGACTACTCTTGGCCGCGTGTCCGACACGCACGCCACGACTCAAACCGTCCGCTACCGCGAGCGGCTGTGGGTTCCCTGGTGGTGGTGGCCGCCGGCCATGGTGGTCGCCGCGCTGATCGCGGTGGTGTTCCAGCGGGGCCTGTCGTCGCTGCCCGATTGGGTGCCGTTCGCCGCCCTGTTCCCGGTGGCCGGAATCATCCTGGTCTGGCTCGGGCGCTACGAGGTGCGCGTCGTGGAGTCCGCGGGCGAGATCCAGCTGTGGGCGGGGGCGGCGCACCTGCCGGCGTCGGTCATCGCGCGCACCGCCGAGGTGCCGAAGTCGGCCAAGTCGGCGGCGCTGGGCCGCCAGCTGGATCCGGCGGCCTTCGTGGTGCATCGAGCGTGGGTGGGGCCCATGGTGCTGGTGGTGCTCGACGATCCGGACGATCCCACGCCGTACTGGCTGGTCAGCACCAAGCATCCGGACCGGGTGCTGGCGGCACTGGGCAACTGACCCGACGCAGCGTCAGGCCGCGCAGTCCGAGCAGAGCATCATGCCGTTCTTCTCGCTGGCGAGGCGGCTGCGGTGGTGAACCAGGAAGCAGCTCGAACAGGTGAACTCGTCGGCCTGCTTCGGGATCACCCGCACCGACAGCTCCTCGCCGGAGAGATCGGCCCCGGGTAGCTCGAAGGACTCGGCCGTCTCGGACTCGTCGACGTCGACGACAGCCGACTGAGCTTCGTTGCGCCGTGCCTTCAGCTCCTCGAGTGAATCCTCGGAGACGTCATCGGTCTCAGTGCGCCGTGGGGCGTCGTAATCGGTGGCCATTGCCTGTCCCCTCCGTGAAGCTCGTTGCAGCGTTGCTTTGTACCAGCGTCGAACGCATCCGCCAAACGATTCGTGCCCGGATTGCCGCCCAGTCTACTGTGATTTACGTCACATCTTTACGGTTCTTGGCGTTCGCGCCGGTCGGAGCGTCGCGCACCGACCTCTAGAGTGCTGAGCGTGGTCGCGCAAATCACCGAGGGAACGGCATTCGACAAACACGGACGGCCGTTCCGGCGTCGCAACTACGTGCCCGGCATCGCGATGCTGGCCGTCCTGGCGGTGGTCTCCCTGCTGGTGTGGGTGATCGCGCTGTCGCGCCCCGTCGACGTCGTGGAAGCCGCGCCCTGCAACCCGCCGCCGGCGCCGGCCGACCCGAACGCGGCGATGCCGGTCCTGAAGCCGGTCCCCCGCACCGAGATGACCGACGTGATGCCCGCCAAACTGGCCGACACCCGCATCCGGGTGCTCAACGCCAGCGGGCAGGGCGGGCAGGCCGCCGAGGTCGCCGGCGCGCTGCGCGACCTCGGATTCTCCGAGCCCGACGCCGCCAACGACCCGATCTACGCCACGGCCCGGCTGCAGTGCCAGGGGCAGATCCGGTTCGGTCCGTCCGGGCGCGCGGCGGCGGCCGCGCTGTGGCTGGTGGCCCCGTGCACCGAGCTCTACCAGGACGAGCGCAGCGACGACTCGGTCGACCTGGCCCTCGGGACCGACTTCACCGAGCTGACGCGCAGCGACGACATCGACGCCGTGCTGGCCAGCCTGCTGCCCGATGCCACCCAGCCCGCCGACCCCGCGCTGCTGAGCAAGATCCACACCGGAACCTGCTGATCACCCGTCCCCGAGCGCGCCACACCGACGCAACTCCGCGTCGAACGCGGCGCTGATGCCGCCCGCCGCGGCGGTCACCAGACCGGAACCGTCCGGGGTGGACGGCAGGCGAACCTGAGCTCCGGCCTCGGCGGCGATCAACGCGCCGGCAGCCCAGTCCCAGCGCTGCACCCCGTCTTCGTAGTACGCGTCGAGCCGGCCGGCGGCGACCATGCACAGATCGAGCGCGCACGAACCGATCCGGCGCAGATCCCGGATGTGCGGGAGCAGCTGCGCCACGATCCGGCCCTGCCGCGCCCGGTGTTCCCGGTCGTACGAGAAGCCGGTGCCGATCAACGCCGTCGACAACTCACGGGCGCCGCTGCAGCGCAACTCGGTGACCGCGTCGGCCCGGCGCATGCGAGCCCCGTGCCCGGCGGCCGCGGAGAAGACCGTCCCGGTGGCCACGTCGGCCACCGCCCCCGCCACCGAGACGCCGCCCCGCTGCACGCCGACCGACACCGCGTACGCCTCGATCCCGTAGAGGAAGTTCACCGTGCCGTCGATCGGGTCCAGCACCCACACCAGGCTGTCTTCGCCCGCGGCGCCGTGCGGCCCGCCTTCTTCCTCGCCGAGGATCCGTGCGCCGGGACGGATCTCCGCGATCCGGGTCCGCAGCAGCCGTTCGGTCTCGGTGTCGACCACGGTGACCGGGTCGGTCGGGGTGCTCTTCGTCCGTACCGCGGCCGCATCGTCGCCGGCGTCGAAGACCTCAGGGCGCCGCCGCGCGACGTAGGCCGCCGCCTCGGCGGCCAGCTGTTCGGCCATGTCCCGCAGCGCCACCGGATCAGTGTCCGCATCACTCATGCATCCATCGCAGCACACACGATCGCGACATGGCCCCCTCGACGTCTCGAGCCGTTACTGTGACCCCATCCCCACCTGCAGAGGAGTGACATGAGCGCCAGTGGGTCCGCGCGCCGCGGATTCGGAATCGATGTCGGCGGCAGCGGTGTCAAGGGCGGCATCGTCGACCTCGACACCGGCGAGCTGATCGGGGACCGCTTCAAATTGCTGACCCCGCAGCCGGCGACGCCCGAAGCCGTCGCGGCCACCATCGCCGAAGTGGTCGCACATTTCGGGTGGGACGGACCGCTGGGCGTGACGTACCCGGGTGTCGTGGTCGACGGGATCGTGCACACCGCCGCCAACGTCGACCAGGCGTGGATCGGCCGCAATGCCGCCGAGGTCATCGGTCAGGCGCTGCCCGGCCTGCCGGTCACGGTGCTCAACGACGCCGACGCCGCCGGGCTCGCGGAGGAGAGATTCGGTGCCGGCAGGGACAACACCGGCGTGATCGTGCTGCTGACGTTCGGTACCGGGATCGGGTCGGCGGTGATCCACAACGGCGCGCTGCTGCCCAACACCGAGTTCGGACATCTCGAAGTAGGGGGCAAGGAGGCCGAGCACCGCGCGGCCAGTTCGGTCAAGGAGGCCAAGGGCTGGTCCTACGAGCGGTGGTGCAAGGAGGTCACCCGCGTGTTGGTGGCGATCGAGAACGCGATCTGGCCCGATCTGTTCATCGCCGGGGGCGGCATCAGCCGCAAGGCCGACAAATGGATTCCGCTGCTGACCAACCGCACCCCGGTGGTGGCCGCGGCGCTGCGCAACACCGCGGGCATCGTCGGCGCGGCGATGGCCGCCGACGCCGACATCACCGCTACCGCCCGGTAACCGTCGGCGCGACGCGGCGATTTCGCCGCTGGGCACGGGAGTCGGCATCTCTGTCGTTACAATGGTCTTCGGCGACCGCCCAGCCCACACCGCAGCGGAGCATCCCGACATTGAGATCTCGCCGACATCAACATAGCCGACCCCATTTCGGTGGCGCATGACCGCGCCCCGGGGACCGCACGACCGAAAGGGTGTACGTGGCAGCGACAAAGTCCAGCCCGGCAACCGACGAGCCGGTGAAGCGCACCGCCACCAAGACACCAGCGAAGAAGGCTGCGTCCGCGAAGGCCGGTAACGGTGCCGCGCCGGCGAAGAAGGCGGCCAAACGTGCACCCGCCAAGGCCACCAAGGCACGCGCGGCCAAGTCCGCCGACGCCCCGGCCACCCGCGGACGCGCGAAGAAGGCCACGGCCGCCGAGACCACCGACGAAGATCTCACCACCGAGGCCACCGACGATCTCGAGGTCGAGCCCGGCGAGGATCTCGACGTCGAGGACACCGAGATCGATCTCGAGGACATCGAGGTCGACGCCGACGAACCCGCCGACGGCGCCGCCGCCGCAGCGCCGAAGGCCGGTGCCGCGGCGAAGGCCGACGACGCCGACGACGACATCGAGGAGCCCTCCGACAAGGACAAGGCCTCCGGCGACTTCGTCTGGGACGAGGAGGAATCCGAGGCGCTGCGCCAGGCCCGCAAGGATGCCGAGCTCACCGCGTCCGCGGACTCGGTGCGCGCCTACCTCAAGCAGATCGGCAAGGTCGCCCTGCTCAATGCCGAGGAAGAGGTCGAACTCGCCAAGCGCATCGAGGCGGGGCTGTACGCGACGCAGCTGATGGCCGAGTACGCCGAGAAGGGCGAGAAGCTCACCACCGCGCAGCGTCGCGACATGATGTGGATCTGCCGCGACGGTGACCGCGCGAAGAACCATCTACTCGAAGCCAACCTGCGCCTGGTGGTGTCGCTGGCCAAGCGCTACACGGGTCGAGGCATGGCGTTCCTGGACCTGATCCAGGAGGGCAACCTCGGTCTGATCCGTGCGGTGGAGAAGTTCGACTACACCAAGGGCTACAAGTTCTCCACCTACGCCACCTGGTGGATTCGCCAGGCGATCACCCGCGCGATGGCTGATCAGGCCCGCACCATCCGCATCCCGGTGCACATGGTCGAGGTGATCAACAAACTCGGTCGCATCCAGCGCGAGCTGCTGCAGGACCTGGGCCGCGAGCCCACGCCCGAAGAGCTGGCCAAGGAGATGGACATCACGCCGGAGAAGGTGCTGGAGATCCAGCAGTACGCCCGGGAGCCGATCTCGCTGGACCAGACCATCGGCGACGAAGGCGACAGCCAGCTCGGCGACTTCATCGAGGACTCCGAGGCCGTGGTGGCCGTCGACGCGGTGTCCTTCACGCTGCTGCAAGACCAGCTGCAGTCGGTGCTGGAGACGCTGTCCGAGCGCGAGGCCGGTGTGGTTCGGCTGCGCTTCGGCCTGACCGACGGCCAGCCCCGCACGCTCGACGAGATCGGACAGGTCTACGGCGTCACCCGTGAGCGGATCCGCCAGATCGAGTCCAAGACCATGAGTAAGCTGCGCCACCCGAGTCGTTCACAGGTGCTGCGCGACTACCTCGACTAGACGATCTCCGGCGCGCGGAATCCCGCGCGCCGGAATCATTTTCGACTGATCACGCCAGAGTCGTTGTCTGACAATAACTCTGGGACTCCAGTTCAGCGCGAGTCGCCGGAGCGGGCGCCGTTGCCGCTGCCACCGGAGCCGCCGGCTCCGCCCGTGCCGCCGCTACTTCCGGACGGTCCGCTGCCGTCCTGGCCCGACGTTCCCGAAGTTCCCGGCGCTCCGTCGCCGGACGGCCCGCCCTGGCCGCCGTGACCGCCGGCACCGCCGCGGCCCCCGCCGCCGATCGTGCCGTCGTCTCCATCGGTGCCCGAGGAACCCTGCTCGCTGGCGGCGCCACCGCGCCCGCCCTTGCCGCCGGCACCACCGTCACCGCCTGCGCCGCCCACGCCTCCGCGGCCGCCGTTGCCGCCGTTGCCGACCTGGACGGGCTGGACGTGTTCGACGTCGGGGTCGGAGACGTCGGCACCGCCGCGCCCGCCGTTGCCACCAGCGCCGCCGACGGCGCCGTTGCCGCCGGTACCACCGGCCCCGCCGTTACCGCCGGCACCACCGTCGCCGGTCAGGCGACCTGCGCGACCTCCGACTCCGCCGTTGCCACCGGGGGTTCCGGTCATACCGGCTGCGCCGGTTCCGCCGTCTCCGCCGTTGCCGCCCACCCCGGCATAACCGACACCGGCACCGATCTTGACGTCGCCACCGGCGCCGCCGTCGCCGCCGCGCGCGCCGATGCCTCCGGCGCCGCCTGCTCCGCCTTCGTTGCCGAACACCGCGGCACCGGGGCGGGTGTTCTGCGCGAGTCCCGCGTTGCCGCCGTCACCACCGGCGCCGTAGCCGGCGCCGTTTCCGCCGGCGCCACCGGCACCACCGATCGTGTAGTTGTGAAACCACGCCAGAAACGGCGTGGTGCCCTGACCCTGCCCGCCGCGGCCACCGGCCTGATCGGTACCTGCGCGACCGTCGGCGCCACGTCCGCCGTCCCGCCCGCGTAGGACGCCGTCCACGACGCGGTTACTCAGAGGAAGTCCGGTGGATCCGGAGTAGCTCGGGTTGCCGGTGGCCGCCTGTCCGCGGCCGGGGAAGTTCACGCCGTCGAGGCCCGTGCCGCCGGCTCCGCCGTTGCCGCCGTCTCCGCCGTTGCCGTGCAACCGTCCGGCAGCCCCGCCGGCTCCGCCGTGCCCGCCGGGAATGCCCAACGCGCCGTCGGCTCCGTCGCCGCCGTGGCCGCCGTCACCGGTGTCGGCGAACAACCCGACGTTGCCGCCCCGGCCGCCGTTCTGGCCGGGATGGAAGCCGTCGCCCCCGTTGCCGCCATTACCGCCAAAGAGACCGCCGTTGCCACCATTGCCACCACGTGCACCGTTTCCGCCGTTGCCGAACAGCAGACCGCCGTTGCCGCCGTTGCATGCCGAGCCCTCACAGTCCTCGGCTGCGTGGAGACCGTCGCCGATCAGCCAGCCCCCGGGGCCGATCATGGGCCGCACGGCGGCGACGGTGATCGGGGTCCCCTGCGGCGAGTCGGTGGGCTCCGCGCCGCTCGACTTGCGCGCCGCCCACCACCACACATCGGTCTGACCTGTGGTTTTGTCGGTCAGCGATGCTTCGTTGGACGCCAGTTGGATGTCGAGTTCCACCACGTCGGCCGCGGCGGTACCCGGCCCGAAGAACAGGCCCACGCCGACGACGGTCGCTCCGCCGGTCCCTGCGAGAAGCCACTGCCGGGTGGCGCGCCGGCTACATTTCCGTCCCGTGGCCGATCCAACCGTCATGAGCCGTCATCCCCCTCGATGCACGCGTAGATTGCTGGAATCTAACACGGCAAATTATCTGAGGCGTCAAACCAGCGACGGATATCACTTCGGCGGGTCGAAATCAGCGCTTGCGGTCGCGCACCTTGTACGTCGAGGGCCAGGATTCGCGGGTCTCGTCGCCGACCAACGGGACGCCTTTACTGCCGATGCGCACGTCGTAGGCTTCCTTGCCCGGACCGGCCTCGCGGTTGGCGTGCTCGGTGGCCAGATAGATCAGCTGATCGATCTCGGCTTCGGCGAACGCGACGAACGTCGTCTTGCGCACGATCTCCTCGGCGGGCGGCACCATCCGGTCCGGCAGCACGCGACTCAGCACCGCCGCAATGCCGAGAAGTGAGAACGGCACCACCCAGTACCCGATGAACGACACGGGACTGCGCGTGTCCAGCAGCGAGGCGTCGGCGGTCACCAGCGGCGGGATCGCCGCCGAGACCGTCATGCCGGCGAACGTCGCGATCCAGATCCACGACAACACCGAGGTGATGCGCGTGAACACCTCGCTCTGAACGACCTCCTTCGGCAGCCCGGTCTTCAGGAACTCGCGGACGAACGGTTTGCCGGTCACCGATCCGACCACCGCCACGACGAGGATGCCGGCGGTGCTCAGCGGAAGCAGCCATCGTTCCAGGACCGCGCGGTCACCGACGAACGTCAGCACGGCCAGCACCACAAACGTTGCCAGGGCACCGATTTCGAGCGTCCGGCCGGCCGAGTCACGGAGGCGTGCAGCCACGAACACGGCAATGGCTGCCACCAACGCAACCAGTACGGCTGCGCCGAACGGCACGTTGCCGACGAGTACCCAGTAGATGATCCACGGTGCGAAACCAGCGAGTATGCCCACGGGACCGCAGTGTATTGAGTCACCGCGCGGGCCGTCCGTGACCTACGTCACCCGTCGGGGCGCCTTCAGGAGATGTCGGGGTCCGGCGTGAATGTGCCGTCGGGTCCCGGCGCATAAGAAGTGACATGGATCACAGCGTTCACAGGCAGCTCTCCATACAAATGCGGGAACACCATGCCATCGGGATCGGCGGGAACGCCGGGTTCCCACCGGACTGGAGAGGTGAGTCGTGCGGGGTCGATGCAGAGCAGCATCAGGTCTGTCCGGCCGGCGTAGAGCCGGTTGGCCGGCAGGTGCACCTGCGCCGGTGTCGACAGATGCACGAAGCCGACCGACTCCAGCGATTCCGGTCGGTGCGCACCACACTCCTGCGCGCGTTTCCAGTCTTCGGCGGTGCACAGATGCACCAGCACGTCGTCCGCTGCCATACCCCGGACTCTTTTCCGCCGCAAATTCGGCTGTCGGTGAAACACGACACACCCTTGAACCCCCGGGGAACAAGGCCGGAAGCCCAAGCGTCTGACAGAGTAAGAGATACGCCGCTACACCCCATGGAGGTGCCACTATGACCGCAACGCTCACCAGGCCCGAATTGACCAAGGCTGACCGCTGCGACCGTTGCGGCGCCGCTGCACGGGTGCGTGCCACGCTGCCGTCGGGCGCGGAGCTGTTGTTCTGCCAGCACCACGCCAACGAGCACGAAGCCAAGTTGATCGAGATGGCCGCCGTGCTCCAGGTGAGCCCGGTGGAGGCCTAGCCACACCATCCGCGATGCTGGTCTGGTCATGGATGACCAGTCAGCGCAGCCGGTGAAGCCGCGGTCGTCGCGGCACCACATCCGGCACCTGACCGTCCGCACACTGTCGAAAAGCTGGGACGACTCCATATTTTCGGAATCGGCTCAGGCTGCCTTCTGGTGCGCACTGTCACTGCCCCCGCTGTTGTTGGGGATGCTGGGCAGCCTCGCCTACATCGCGCCGCTGTTCGGCCCCGACACCCTGTCGGCGATCGAGAGTCAGATCCTCTCGGTCGCCGACAGGTTCTTTTCGCAGAACGTGGTCGTCGAGATCATCGAGCCGACGATGCGCGACATCGTGCAGGGCGCGCGCGGCGAAGTGGTGTCGGTCGGTTTCGTGATCTCGTTGTGGGCGGGCTCGTCGGCGATCTCGGCGTTCGTGGACTCGATCACCGAGGCGCACGGCCAAACCGAGTTGCGTCACCCGGTGCGTCAACGCTTCTACGCCCTCGGCTTGTACGTCGTGATGCTGATCGGTGCGATCGTCGCCGCACCGTTACTGGCGCTGGGCCCCCGCAAACTCTCCGAGTTCATCCCGCAGGACTGGGACCGCTTCCTGCAGTTCGGCTACTACCCCGTGCTGTTCCTGGGGCTGCTCATCGGCGTCAACCTGCTCTACCGCGTCTCACTCCCCGAGCCGCTGCCGTCACACCGCCTGCTGGCGGGCTCGGTCCTGGCCACCGTGGTGTTCCTGATCGCCACCTGGGGACTGCGGCTGTACCTGACGTGGATCACCAGCACCGGCTACACCTACGGGGCCCTGGCCACGCCGATCGCGTTCCTGCTGTTCGCGTTCTTCCTCGGCTTCGCGATCATGATCGGCGCCGAACTCAACGCCGCGGTGCAGGAAGAGTGGCCGGCGCCCGAAACCCACGCCAACCGGTTACGTGCCCGCCTCGGCGGCCGCGGTCAGACCGACGGGTCTACTTCTTGAGCTGCTCGTAGATCCGCTTGCAGTCCGGGCACACCGGCGACCCCGGCTTGGCCGACCGGGTGACCGGAAAGACCTCGCCACACAAGGCGACCACGTGGGTGCCCATCACCGCGGATTCGGCGATCTTGTCCTTCTTCACGTAGTGGAAGAACTTGGGAGTGTCGTTGTCGGTCCCGTCGTCGACGCGTTCGTCGGTATCGGTGCGCTCGATCGTGTCGGTTTGCATGCGCCAATTGTGCCTGCCCACCGATCGGTAAGAAATGCGACCGGTTCACCCGGCCGCAGATGTGCGACAGTGGAGGTATGTCCTTGCGATCCGGTCTGCGTCGCTCGTGCGTGATCACGAGCTGAACTTCGACGACGACGGGCGCCCGGTCCTCATCACCCGGGCGGCACCGGCGTATGAAGAGCAACACCGGGCACGGGTCCGCAAGTACCTGACGCTGATGTCGTTCCGCATCCCGTCGCTGATCCTGGCCGCGGTGGCCTACGGCATCTGGCACAACGGGTTGATCTCACTGGCGATCATCGTCGCGGCGATCCCGCTGCCGTGGATGGCGGTGCTGATCGCCAACGACCGTCCGCCGCGCTCGGCCGACGAGCCCCGCCGCTACGACGCGGCACGCCGGGTCGAACTGTTCCCCACCACGGAGCTACCCGCCATCTACGACGGTGCGGTCGACGACCCGCCGCAATCGCGATCCGCCGAATTCCGCGGCGATCGTCCCAACTGAGCGGCTTCTGGCTCCATTCTCAGCACATTCTCAGGTCGGCCTCGAAAAACCGCAGATCAGAACGTGTGAACGCCTCCCATCGTGGGAACTCTTTGCCCGTCGAGGGCGTTGTAACTCACGAAAGTTCCACCCGATCAGGAGGCCGTCATGGCAAATGCCACCACCAGCCGCGTTGACCAAGACCTGGATGCTCAGAGTCCAGCCGCAGACCTGGTGCGGGTGTACCTCAACGGAATCGGCAAGACAGCGTTGCTGACCGCCGCCGACGAGGTCGAGTTGGCCAAGCGGATCGAGGCGGGGCTGTACGCCCGACATCTCCTCCAGACGCGTAAGCGCTTGGGTGAGAACCGCAAACGCGACCTCGCGGCCGTCGTGCGCGACGGCGAGGCGGCCCGGCGTCACCTCCTCGAAGCCAACCTGCGCCTCGTCGTGTCTCTGGCTAAGCGCTACACGGGCCGCGGGATGCCGCTGCTGGACCTGATCCAGGAAGGCAACCTCGGCCTGATCCGCGCGATGGAGAAGTTCGACTACGCCAAGGGATTCAAGTTCTCCACCTACGCCACCTGGTGGATCCGTCAGGCGATCACCCGGGGCATGGCCGACCAGAGCCGCACCATCAGGCTGCCCGTCCACCTGGTCGAACAGGTCAACAAGCTGGCTCGGATCAAGCGTGAGATGCACCAGCACCTCGGCCGCGAAGCCACCGACGAAGAGCTCGCCGAAGAGTCGGGCATCCCGGTGGAGAAGATCAACGATCTGCTCGAACACAGCCGCGACCCGGTCAGCCTGGACATGCCGGTCGGCAGCGACGAAGAGGCGCCGCTGGGCGACTTCATCGAGGATGCCGAGGCCATGTCCGCCGAGAACGCCGTGATCTCGGAGTTGCTGCACACCGACATCCGCTACGTGCTGGCCACCCTCGACGAACGCGAGCAGCAGGTGATCCGGCTGCGGTTCGGTCTCGACGACGGACAGCCGCGCACCCTCGACCAGATCGGCAAGCTGTTCGGCCTCTCGCGCGAACGCGTCCGCCAGATCGAGCGTGAGGTGATGGCCAAGCTGCGCAACGGCGAGCGGGCCGACCGGCTGCGCTCGTACGCCAGCTGATACTTCACCCAAACGTGGGCCCGCCGACGGCGGGCCCTCGTGCTGTCCGCGCATGTGGCACGCCTCGCCCGACGAAGCGGGCAGTTCAGGGACAAGAAACGGTAGACTCGCGGCGACGGAGGGTGTGCCATGAACGATCTTGTCGATACCACTGAGATGTACCTGCGGACGATCTACGACCTCGAAGAGGAGGGCGTGATCCCACTGCGTGCGCGCATCGCGGAGCGTCTCGAGCAGAGCGGCCCGACCGTCAGCCAGACCGTGTCCCGCATGGAGCGCGACGGACTGCTGCACGTCGCCGGCGACCGCCACCTCGAGCTGACCGAGAAGGGCCGTGCGCTCGCGGTGGCGGTGATGCGCAAGCACCGACTCGCCGAGCGTTTGCTCGTCGATGTGATCGGGCTGCCGTGGGAGGAAGTGCACGCCGAGGCCTGCCGCTGGGAGCACGTGATGAGCGTCGATGTGGAGCGGCGGCTCGTCCAGGTGCTGAACAACCCCACCACCTCGCCGTTCGGCAACCCGATCCCGGGTCTGTCCGAACTCGGTGTCGGCGACCAACTGATCGACGAGGCGTTCAACCTGGTGCGGTTGACCGAGCTGCCGGCCGGGATGCCGGTGGCCGTCGTGGTTCGCCAACTCACCGAACACGTCCAGGGTGACGTCGAGCTGATCGCCCGCCTCAAGGACGCCGGTGTGGTGCCCAACGCCCGCGTCACCGTCGAGGTCAACGACCACGGTGGCGTGAACATCCTCATCCCCGGTCACGAGCAGGTGGATCTGCCGCACGAGATGGCACACGCCGTCAAGGTCGAGAAGGTCTGACCTCACCCCGCCCGGCGTCCGAAGAGACGCCGCGGCGGCAGTTCCACGCCCAGCTGCCGCGCCAGCCGGTACCCGGTCCGCGCGAGCTCGCGGATTCGTTCCGGACGCATCCCGGACTGCAACGCGGTGTCGAGCATGCCGGCCATGGCATGGTCCGGCCGGCATCGCAGCGCTGCGTCCAGCGCGATTCCTGCCAACGGACCGTCCCCGCGGGCGTAGGCCGAGAACGCCAAAAGGACCAGGGCTTCCGCGCGCCAGGGGGCAGGAAGGCGTCGGGCCAGGTCCGCCCAGAGACTCTCGGCCATCCCCGCCTTGTCGCCCACCGCGAGCGCGTAGAGCGGGTCGCGCACCCGGGGATCGGTGAGGGCCCATGCCAACCGTGCCGAATCGGCGTCTCCGAGCGCTTCGCCACCGCCCACCCTGGCGGCGCAGGCCAGCGCGTGTTCGATGTCGGCGCGTGCCTGGGCGGGTGGCCGCGTCGAGGACACGGGACCGGCCCGGCGGATGACGTGTTCCAGTGCGGCGCTGCGCGCGGGATCGGCAACCGCCACCACATCGACCAGATCGGACCGCCGCGCATACAGACGGCGACCGTCGAGTACAGCGGCCACGGCGAGCGGGGACGCGCTGGGGTCCTCGACGACCCCGGATTCGCCGCAACCGTCCGCGCAGTGCCAGCGCGCCCCGGCCTCGACCCGCTCGACGACGTGCACCGCGAACAGCTCCACGTCATGAGCTTCGAGGTGGACCGCGAGCAGTCGGGCGATCTGCCGGTGGTCCTCGGCACACGTGGGGCAGGACGCCCCGGTCTGGTCGACCAGCACGCCGATGGCGCTCTGCGCCCCGGATGCCGCAGCCAGTTCGGCGAGTTGCGGCAGCGAGCCATTCAGGTCGTCGTCGACGTCGGCACGTAGGACCGCACCCATCTCGCCGTCGGCGACGGTGACGAGCACCAGCGATTGTTCGGGGACGAAGCCGAGGACAGCGGGCAGGGCGGCGATCAGGACGCCGGGACGGTCGATCGGGCAGCCGGAGGGCGGTGAAGTGGTCATGGAGCAAACCTCGCAACGGACTCCGACGATTCGTCGACGTCGACACCCATGCGGACCGCAGCTGGGGATCAACGCGGCTCTGGGGATAACCTGCCCCGCCGCCCCGCGAACGTCGTCCGGCGTTTCTGACCTGACGGCGCAGGGTAGACGCACTGGCACCACCGTGGGAATTTCACACCTGTTGTGTACGTTCGACATACTCGATGGCCCGACGACCACGCACGGGCCGCGGGACGGTACAACACAGGTGACGGCAAAGCCCGTCACACCGAAGCGGGCGAGGAGGCGAGCACCATGGGCAATCACGACGATCCAAGTCAGCACTATCAGCCTGAACAGACCGGCATGTACGAACTCGAGTTCCCGTCTCCCCAACTGACCGCAGCCGATGGTCGCGGCCCGGTGCTGATCCACGCGTTGGAGGGCTTCTCCGACGCCGGCCGCGCGATCAAGCTCGCCGCGCAGCACCTGAAGAACTCACTGAACACCGAGCTCGTCGCCTCGTTCGCGATCGACGACCTGCTCGACTACCGGTCCCGTCGCCCCATGATGACGTTCAAGACCGACCATTTCACCGGATACGAAGAGCCCGAACTGAACCTCTATGCGCTGCACGACAGCGTGGGCACCCCGTTCCTGTTGCTGGCCGGACTGGAGCCCGACCTGCGGTGGGAACGCTTCATCACCGCGGTGCGCCTGCTCTCCGAGCGCCTGGGGGTGCGCCGCGTCGTCGGGCTGGGCGCCATCCCGATGGCTGTCCCGCACACCCGTCCCACCACTCTGACCGCGCATTCCAACGACAAGGAACTGATCGCCGACCATCAGCCGTGGGTGGGTGAGGTCCAGGTGCCCAGCAGCGTGTCCAACCTGCTGGAGTTCCGGATGGCCCAGCACGGATACGAGGTCGTCGGATTCACCGTGCACGTGCCGCACTATCTGGCCCAGACCGACTATCCGGCGGCTGCGGAAAGCCTGCTGTCGGAGGTCGCGCGCTCGGCATCGCTGCAGATCCCCACGGCGGATCTGGCCAAGGCGGCCGCCGAACTCTACGAGAAGATCAACGAGCAGGTCGCTGCCAGCCCAGAGGTCGCTCAGGTGGTCGACGCGCTGGAGCGCCAGTACGACGCGTTCGTCGCGGCCCAGGAGAACCGGTCGCTGCTGGCCCGCGACGAGGATCTGCCCAGCGGTGAGGAACTCGGCGCGGAGTTCGAACGGTTCCTCGCTCAACAGAGCGGTGAGAAGTACCGCAAGGATGGGGAGACCGACAGCCCCTGATCCGTCCGGCGGCGGGCGACGCAACCGGGACCCGGGGTGAGGTCAGCGACGTAGCATCGGGACATGGCCATCGATGTGACGGTGCTGCGGGTGTTCACCGACCGGGACGGCAACTTCGGCAATCCGCTCGGCGTAGTGGACTCCGCGACCGTCGACCCCACCGACCGACAACGGATTGCGACCCAATTGGGTTACAGTGAAACGGTTTTCGTGACGGTTCCGGGTGAGCACGGCCACTCCGCACACGCCCATATCCGGCTCTTCGTGAACGAGAGTGCACCGGTTGTTGCGGATATCCGCGCCGATTGGTCGTGTCGGTGAGCTGAGGTGGGCCCTCGGTGGGTGACGATTCGGGTTCCTACACCTTGCCACCAACCACCGCGCCGAGGGGACCCGTGCCTGAGGTTACTGCTTGTCCACCGTCTGTTGTCGCCGACACGATCATGCGCACCATCGAGTTGGGGGTGACGATCACCGACGCCGCCGTCGATGACACCCAGACCACCATCTTTTGTACGCCGGTGGCCCGTGATCCTCGGTGCCCGGATTGCGGCCGTGAGGGCACGTATCGCGACACCGTGGTTCGGCCGTTGACCGACCTGCCGGTGGCCGGCTACCCGCTGGTGTTGCGGGTTGCCGTGCCCCGCTACCGCTGCATCACAGCCGAGTGCGGGCGGGCGGTGTTCAACCAGAACCTCGGCAAGCTCGCCGAGCCGCGCTCGTCAACGACGCGGCGCTGCGCCCGGTATGTGTTGCGGCGGTTGATGATCGACCGCACCACCATCGCCGCGATCGCCGCCGAGCTCGGCCTCAGTTGGCACACCGTGAGCAGCATCGCGATGCGCGCCGTCGCCAGCCTGACCGCCGCCGCCGGAGGCGACCGGCTCGACGGGGTGCGGGTCATCGGGGTCGACGAACACCGCTGGGCGCCCCGACGCCGCGGCACCGAAGGGTTCGTCACGCTGATCATCGACCTCACCCCGGTCCACGACGGCACCGGGCCCGCTCGGCTACTCGACCTGGTAGAAGGCCGCTCGGCGGCAGCACTGACCAGCTGGCTTGATGAGCAGCCACCGGCATTCCGCGAGCAGGTCGAGGTCATCGCGATGGACGGCTTCGGCGGCTACAAGACCGCCGCCACCGAAGTGTTGCCCGACGCGACCGCGGTGATGGACCCCTTCCACGTCGTTGCGCTGGCCGGCGCCAAGCTCGACTTGACCCGTCAACGCATCCAACAGGCCACCTGTGGTCATCGTGGCCGCAGCGGGGATCCGCTCTACGGGGTGCGACGCACCCTGCGCACCCGGCTGCCGTTGCTCACCGGCCGCCAACGGGCACGACTGGAAGCGGTGTTCGCCGACGAGGACCATCTCGCGGTCATGGTGACCTGGAGTGTGTATCAGCGCATTATCGCCGCTTACGGCCACCCCGACCGGCGTCGCGGCAAGACCATGATGACCGCGGTCATCGACTCACTACGCCGCGGCGTGCCCGCCGTGCTCGACGAACTGACCCAGCTCGGCCGCACCCTGCACCGGCGCCGCGTCGACATCCTGGCGTTCTTCGATCACCACACCTCCAACGGGCCCACCGAAGCCATCAACGGACGCCTGGAAGCCCTACGGCGCAATGCCCTCGGATTCCGAAACCTCAGCCACTACCGTTGGCGCTCACTGCTCCACAGCGGCGCACTCCACACACTGGTGAATGCACTCTGAATTACGAAGAGCCCCATATCCACACCCCGACCACCGAGCTGCCCTTCGCGGGCCACCCGACGGTCGGCGCCGCGTGGTGGCTGAGGGACCGCGGCGCACCGGTCAAGACCCTTCAGGTGCCGGCCGGTGTCGTGCAGGTCGGCTACCGTGACGACGTGACGTCGGTCAGTGCCCGCGCCGCCTGGGCACCCGATTTCGTCATCCACGAGATCGCAAGCCTCGACGAACTTGCTGCCGCCGACCCGGACGACTACGGCGACGACGTCGAACACTATCTGTGGACATGGGCCGACGAGGCGTCGAACACCATTCGCTCCCGAATGTTCGCTCCGCACCTCGGGATTCGTGAGGACGAGGCCACGGGCGCGGCCGCGGTACGCATCACCGAGTACCTGAGTCGCGACCTGACCATCGTGCAGGGACGAGGTTCGGTCATCCACACGACATGGAGTCCGGAAGGCTGGGTGGAAGTCGCCGGCCGTGTCGCCGACGACGGGGTGCGCCGGATCGACTGAGCGGCGGCGAACTCAGCTCTGCGTGGACACTTCGCGGTGGGCCCGCAGCGCCTGGATCTCGCGCTCGAAGTCCTCGGCCGACGAGAAGGAGCGGTACACCGAGGCGAACCGCAGATAGGCAACCTCGTCAAGGTCTCGCAACGGTCCGAGGATCGCCAGCCCCACCTCGTGGCTGGGGACCTCCGGAGACCCGGTGGCGCGCACCGCGTCTTCGACTTTCTGCGCCAACTGGTTCAACGCGTCGTCGTCGACCTGCCGACCCTGACAGGCGCGCCGGACCCCTTTGATGACCTTCTCGCGACTGAAGGGTTCGGTGACTCCGCTGCGTTTGACCACGGCGAGCACCGCGGACTCCACGGTGGTGAACCGCCGGCCGCATTCCGGACAGGAGCGGCGGCGACGGATGGCCTGCCCCTCATCGGTCTCTCGGGAATCGACGACGCGGGAATCAGGATGCCGGCAGAAAGGACAGTGCACGTCCACTCCTTCGCCGCATCGACAGAACGCTTCGAACGTTCTCGAGCCTACCTGCGCGACGCCGCGACGCCCTGACGCCAGTCCGATCGGCACATGTCGTTTCATCGTCGGGGGTCAGGCGACGGGCGCGATCAACGTCTGGCCCGCATTCAGGGCGACGGTCTCGAGTTGATTCAGTTCGCGAATCTTCGCCACGACGTCGGCCACGGGCGCCTCGGGCGCAACCCGGCGGGCCACGTGCTGGAGCGACTCGCCGGCCTGCACCTGGACCACCGCCAGTTGTGTCGGCACCGCGGCCTGGGCGCCCTGTACCCCGCCGACCTGAGCCACCAGCCCCAACCACACGGTGATGGCCGCCGCCACGAGGGCCAGCATCACGGTGGTGGCCGGGGTGATGGGCCGGCGACGGTGCGGGGCGCGGGACACCGCGACGCCGGTGCCGCGATGACGGATGGGGGCCACCGCAGGGCGGCGCGACCCCGACGGGGCCGTCGTCGCCGGCACTCTGGCCGGACGTGCCCGCCTGGTCCGGGTCCCGCGCTCCCACCCGGCCTCGGTGATCTCGCCCCACGTTTCGGGTGTGTAGATGACCGTCATGTCGCCCCGCCTCTCGTTCTGCTTTCGCCTGTGTGTTCGAACTGTAGTCGACCATGTGTTCGATTGATAGAACATGTGATCGAACTGTTGCAGACGCTAACGGAGCCCACTGACAAGTCCGGGCGGACCGAAACGATGCCGACACGCGGTCGAACACATGTTTGATCGTGTCCGGACTCTGGGATACATTCGGACACATGAGCGATGACAGCAGCGACACCACGGCCGGCTCCGCCACCAGCACCGCCGGTGATCGCAGGTCAGGCCTGACCGAGCGCCAGCGCACCATCCTCGAGGTGATCCGAGAGTCGGTCACCAGTCGCGGCTATCCCCCGAGCATCCGGGAGATCGGGGACGCGGTAGGGCTGACCTCGACGTCGTCGGTGGCCCATCAGCTGCGCACCCTCGAACGTAAGGGCTATCTGCGCCGGGACCCGAACCGTCCGCGCGCGGTGGACGTACGCGGACTCGAGGAGACCGCCGCGGCGGCCGTGCCCGCCACCGAGGTCAGCGGTTCCGACGTGCTGCCCGAGCCCACGTTCGTCCCGGTCCTCGGTCGGATCGCAGCCGGCGGTCCCATCCTGGCCGAGGAAGCTGTCGAGGACGTGTTCCCGCTCCCCCGCGAGCTCGTCGGCGAGGGGTCGCTGTTCCTTCTCAAGGTCGTCGGCGAATCGATGATCGACGCGGCGATCTGCGACGGGGACTGGGTCGTGGTCCGTCAGCAGAACGTCGCCGACAACGGCGACATCGTCGCCGCCATGATCGACGGGGAGGCCACGGTGAAGACGTTCAAGCGCACGCGTGGCCAGGTCTGGCTGATGCCGCACAACCCGGCGTTCGATCCGATCCCCGGCAACGATGCCGCCATTCTCGGCAAGGTGGTCACCGTCATCCGCAAGGTGTGACCGGCCGCCGCGTCGCGGCAAGGCTAGCGACTGCGCACGAATCCGTTCGTGATCGCCATCTCCTCGCTGGCGAACCACAACTCGGCAGGCGCGTCGGCGTAGTCCCCGTCCTCGGGGGTCCAGTACAACCCTGAGCGGGTATCGGCTTTGACCGGGTAACCCTCGGGCACCTCACGCGGATCGTCGAGGGGCATGTGCACCGCGGTACCGCCCGGAGTCGGCTCGTCATCGTCGATGCGAGCGTGGCGGCCGGTGTCGGTCATTGCGTCCCTTTCGGCGTTGGGTCCCACGGGCACGGCGGTCACCAGAGGTTCTCGGTCCGCCTCGACCAGCGGTTCGTCGTCGTAGTAGTCGTCGTAGTCGTCCGGCTCGCCGGACTCGTCGTAGTCCTCGATCTCCTCGGCCGTCGGGATCCGGGTCGGTGTCGTGTCGACGGCGTCGGGATCTTCCTCGAAGGCACCGAGATCCGACTCGTCGTCACGAGCAGCGCCGTCGAAACCCTCGGGGTCCCGCGGTTCTTCGGGTACGGACGGCACCCCCCAGAAGCTCAGCGGTGTCGGCTCCACGTCCTCGGAGATCGCAGAGGATGCCGACGGTTCCGGTGGTGTCGCCGTCGCGACCGCGCTCAGACCCTCGCGGGCGTAGCGGTCACCGAACAACTCGTCCTCGTCGTCGGAACCCGCGCCGTACCCCCCGGAGTCCGCGCCGGCGCCGAACGAGCTGCGCGGCGTGTCGTATCCGTCGTCATAGCCTGCGTCGGGCCCGAACGGGTCGTCGCCCGCGCCGCCGCGGTTGCGCAGCACCACGAAGCCGACGACCCCGACGAGCGCGAGCAGTGCCACGATGGCCACCAGCCACCACCACGACCACTGCAACCCGGTGCCCTCGTCGTCGGCGGTCTCGGCCTGCGGCGAGGCCGGGGTGGCCGGCGGGGTCTGCTGCGCGGGCACCTCCAGCCCGGCCAGTTCCGCGGTCAGATTCCCGGGTTCAGCGGTGAACTTCCGGCTCGCGGTGTCATAGGTGATGGCGCCGTTGCTGAACCGCTGGGTGATGACGTTGCCGTCCTGGGACTGATCCGCCACAGGAGCGCCGAGCGCACCGGCAGCGCCGCCGAGCTTGTCCCACGCGGCTCTCATGGCGCCGCGCACGATCACCGCTCCGTGGTCGGGTGTCCAGAAGATCACCGGGTTGTCCGCGGCGGCGAAGGTGCCCATCCGGCTGGGCGCGATGCCGCCGTCGGATTCGCTGCTGGTCGGGAACCCGAGATCGCCCTCGGGACCGCCGACGCTCTCGTATTTCTCGAGCACCTGCCCGGTGACGACATTGGCGCCGGTTTCGGGACTGTAGAAGATCTTGCCGTTGACGAAGTCCTGGCCGAGCCCGTCGTCACCGATCGGGTAGGGCTCGCCCTCGGCGGCACCCAGCGGACCGAGCGCACCACCGGCGGCGCGGCGGGCGGCGTTGATGGCCGAGACCGGGTCGTCAGGTACCGACAGGTCGGTCAACTGGCCTGCGAGTTCGGGCGGAACCGTGGTGAACGTCTTGGTGGCGGAGTCGTAGGACAGTTCACCTCCGGTGAACCTCTGCCGGACCACCGAGCCGTCGTAGGTCTCGTCGTCGGCCGGGACACCGAGCACCCCCGAGGACCCGCCGAGACGGTCCCAGGCGGCGTTGATGGGACCGCGGACGACCCGCGCACCTGTGGCGGGTGTCCAGAAGATCACCGGGTTGTCGGCTGCGCTGAACGTGCTGTTGCGGCTGCCTTCGGCACGGCCGGGACCTTCGTCGATCTTCGGGAAGCCCAGGTCGCTGTCCGCGGGACCGCCGAGGGCCTCGTACTTCTCCAGGATCGCGCCCTGCATGAAATGGGCGCCGGTGTCCGGGCTGAAGAACATCTTGCCCGCTGCGAAGTTCTGCGCGAAGCCCTCGCCGACGGGGTACACGTCGCCGGAACGGGGTCCCAGCGGACCGGCGTCTCCCCCGGTGGCCTCCCATGCCGCGGTGATGGCGCCGCCGGCCTCCACCTCCGGTTGTGCAGTCGCGACAGGCGCCAGCAGGAACGCCGTGGCGAGTCCCAGCAGCCCGATCGTCAGACGACCGACCCCACGTTTGCGCAGCATGTGCTGCCGGATCATTCATCCTCCCCGCGGTCGGCGATTCGGTCCTGCGAAGTTACCGCGTGCTCTCACTCTGCTTGAGAGGGCCTCGATAACCAAGGAACCTCGCCGGTTCACCCAAAGATTATGCGCCGGTCACCGGACTGTGACCTGCCTGTAGTGGTCACTAGACTCCCCGGATGCCCACCCCGCGCAGTCTGACCCATTGGGGTGCGTTCGCAGCGACGGTCGCCGACGGCGACATCACCGCCGTCGCTCCGTGGGGTTCCGACGACCCGTCACCGGCCCTGGGCAACCTCCCCGGCTCGGTGCGTCACACCTCCCGCGTCACCGGTCCGGCAGTGCGCCGGGGCTGGCTCGACGACGGTCCGGGACCGAGCGAGTGCCGCGGAGCCGACGAGTTCGTCGCGGTGTCGTGGGAGGAACTCGAGGACCTGCTCGCCGCCGAGCTGCGCCGGGTCATCGACCGGTACGGCAACCAGGCCGTCTTCGGCGGGTCGTACGGATGGTCGAGCGCCGGTCGGTTCCATCACGCCCAGAGCCAGGTGCACCGCTTCCTCAACTGCCTCGGCGGCTACACCTTCTCCCGGCACTCCTACAGTCTGGGCGCCACCGGGGTGATCATGCCGCGGGTGGTCGGCACCCACGACGACCTGTTCAAGCGCTCCACGCAGTGGGACGTCATCGTCGACCACACCGACCTGATGGTCTGCTTCGGCGGCGTCGCGCTCAAGAACACCGGCGTCAACCACGGCGGCACCACGGCCCATCCGGCTCGTGCCGCCCTGGGGCGGTTCCTCGATCGCGGCGGCCAGGTGGTCTCGGTGTCGCCGTTGCGCGACGACTTCACCGGACCGTGCCGGTGGTGGCCGGTCAAGCCGGGCACCGATGTCGCCGTCATGCTCGGCCTGGCCCATGTGCTGGCCACCGAGTCTTTGGCCGACGAGGATTTCCTGGAATCGCACTGCACCGGCTACCGGCGGTTCGAGCGCTACCTGCTCGGCGCCGACGACGGGGTCGCGAAGACGCCGCAGTGGGCGGCCGGGATCAGCGGTCTGGACGCCGACGATCTGGTCGCGCTGGCGCGCCAGATGGCGGCGTCGCGCACGCTGGTCACCGTCAGTTGGTCGCTGCAGCGTGCCCGTCACGGCGAGCAGGCCCCGTGGATGGGCCTGACGCTGGCCGCGATGCTGGGTCAGATCGGCCTGCCCGGCGGCGGCTTCGGACACGGCTACGGCTCGATGAACGAGCCGGGTCTGGCACCGCTGCGGTGCGGGTTGCCGCGGTTGCCGCAGGGGGTCAATCCGGTGCCGTCGTTCATCCCTGTGGCCGCGATCAGCGACCTGCTGCTGCAGCCGGGGCAGCCGTTCGACTACAACGGCGAACGCCTGACCTACCCCGACATCAGATTGGTGTACTGGGCCGGCGGCAACCCGTTTCACCATCACCAGAACCTGCCGCGGCTGCGGCGGGCGCTGCACCGGCCCGACACGGTCGTGGTGCACGATCCGTACTGGACCGCGATGGCGCGGCACGCCGACATCGTCGTGCCGTCGACGACGTTCGCCGAGCGCGACGACCTGTCCGGTTCCCGCAACGACCCCGTGCTGATGGCGATGCCCCGACTGGTGCCGCCCTACGCACAGGCCCGCGACGACTACGACACCTTCGCCGCGCTGGCCCACCGGCTCGGGGTGGGCGCCGAGTTCACCGAAGGCCGCACATCGGCGCAGTGGCTGGCCCACATGTACGACTCATGGTCGCGGACACTCGATTTCGCGGTGCCCACCTTCGAGGAGTTCTGGCGCCAGGGACATCTGCGCCTGCCCACCGAAACCGGGTTGACGTTGCTGGCCGACTTCCGGCGTGACCCGCACGGGCACCGCCTGGCAACGCCGAGTGGGCGCATCGAGATCTTCTCCGCCGAGATCGACGCGTTCGGATACGACGACTGCGCCGGGCACCCGAAGTGGTTCGAACCGGCCGAATGGCTCGACGCACCCTCGGCGCAGCGCTATCCGCTGCACCTTCTGGCCAACCAGCCGGCGGTGCGGCTGCACAGTCAACTCGACGGCGGGGCGACCAGCCGACGCTCGAAAGTGGCGGGCCGCGAACCGATCCGGATGAACCCGGCCGATGCCCGCGCGCGCGGCCTCACCGACGGGGACGTGGTGCGGGTGTTCAACGACCGAGGGGCCTGCCTGGCCGGTGTGGTCGTCGACGACGCGGTGCACGCCCGGGTGGTCCAGTTGTCCACCGGCGCGTGGTTCGACCCGGCCGATCCGGCCGATCCCGATGCGATGTGTGTGCACGGCAACCCGAACGTGCTCACCGACGACGCCGGGACCTCGTCGCTGGCCCGGGGCTGCAGCGGGGCACACACGCTGGTGGAGGTGGAGAGGTTCACCGGTGACGCGCCATCGGTGCGCGCGTTTCAGCCGCCCGCGTTGGTGGCCCGCTGAGCGGGGCGACGCGGCCGGCGGCGCCGCGGGCGCTGCTGGTTGGCCGGGGCGCGGCCGCGCTCGGGGGCACGTGCTGCGGGGGTCGCGGTCGGCTGGGGAGCGCGGCGCAGCGGTGCAAGCTCACCGACGAGGGCGTGCACTTCGTCGGAATCGGCGTGAACGTCGGTGGGGCGCACGGTGATTCCGGCGCGTTTGAGGAGCTGCTGGGTGTCGCGACGCTGCTCGGGCAGGACCACGGTGACGACGTCGCCGTCGCTGCCGGCCCGCGCGGTACGTCCCGACCGGTGCAGATAAGCCTTGTGTTCCATGGGCGGATCGACGTGGACGACCAGTTCCACGTTGTCGACGTGCACGCCGCGGGCGGCGATGTCGGTGGCCACCAGCACGCGGGCCGAACCGTCGGCGAACGCGGCGAGATTGCGCTCGCGTGCCGGTTGGCTCAGGTTGCCGTGCAGGTCGACTGACGGTACGCCGGCCTCGGTGAGCTGCTTGGCAAGCTTGCGCGCCTGATGTTTGGTGCGCATGAACAGGATTCGCCGCCCGGTGCCGGAGGCCAGCCGGTGCACCAGGGCCTTCTTCTCCGAGGTGCCGTTGACGTGGAACACGTGGTGGGTCATCTGCACCGGCGCCGCGTCGACCTCGTCGACCGAATGCAGCACGGGGTCGTGCAGGAAGCGGCGCACCAGTTTGTCGACGCCGTTGTCCAGCGTCGCGGAGAAGAGAAGCCGCTGACCGTCGGCGGGTGTCGCCGACAGGATGCGCGTCACACCGGGCAGGAACCCGAGGTCGGCCATGTGGTCGGCCTCGTCGAGCACGCTCACCGCGACCCCGTCGAGACGGATGAGCTTCTGCCCCATCAGGTCTTCCAACCGACCCGGGCAGGCCACCACGATGTCGACGCCGGCGCGCAGCGCGTCGACCTGACGCTTCTGGGAGACTCCGCCGTAGATCGTGGTGACCCGCAGCCCGCAGGCCTGCGCCAGCGGTTCCAGGGTCGCGGTGATCTGGGTGGCCAGTTCCCGGGTGGGGGCGAGCACCAGTCCGGTCGGTCGCGACGGTTGGCGCCGTTGCCCGGTCAGCGCGGCGACCAGCGGCAGCGAGAACGCGAGCGTCTTGCCGCTGCCGGTCTTTCCGCGACCTAGCACGTCGCGCCCGGCCAGGGCGTCGGGCAGCGTCGCGGTCTGGATCGGGAACGGCGCGGTGATGCCGCGCGCGGTCACCGCGGTCACCAGCGGTGCGGGCACGCCGAGGTCAGCGAAGGACAACGAGGACACAGAGGTGGTCATGAACGATCTTTCTGTCAGTGCCGTTTCGGGCGGTGTGTGCCCGAGCGACCGCGACAGGAAGTCCAGCGGTGATGCGCACACGGTGGCGGCTTCCACGAGGTGGTCGACGCCGTGATGGATGGTCTGAGTCGGCAGGAAAGCGGGAACATGTCCGCGGCCGACGCTCACAAAGCCTAGCGCACCAGGCCGGTATGAGCGTATTCGTACAGGTCAGGGTGTGGTGAAGTCGGCCAGGACGGCGGCCAGCGCCACCGGAACCCGCGCCTTGATGCGGGTGCCCTCTGCGATGTGCTCGGCAGCGTCGACGCGTCCGTCGGCGTGCACGCGGGCCACCAGGTCGCCCCGGTCGTACGGGATCGTGACATCCACGGCGACGTCGGTGGGCACCACCAGTTCGGCCATGCGGGCACGCAACCGGTCCAGCCCGTCGCCGGTGTGCGCCGACACGAACACCGCTCCGGGCAACGCACGGCGCAGCTGTGCCAGCGTCAACCCGTCGGCGGCGTCGATCTTGTTGACCACCAACAGTTCCGGCGGTGAGGCGATGCCGTACTCGGCGACCACCTCGTTGACCACCTGCCGCACGGCGTTGATCTGCGCCAGCGGGTTGACGTCGGAGCCGTCGACGACGTGGACCAGTAGGTCGGCGTCGACGACCTCTTCGAGCGTCGACCGGAACGCCTCGACCAGCTGGGTGGGCAGGTGCCGGACGAAGCCGACGGTGTCGGTCAGCACGAACGGCCGGCCGTCGTCGAATTCGCCTCGGCGCGTGGTCGGTTCGAGGGTGGCGAACAGTGCGTTCTCGACCAGCACACCGGCGCCGGTCAGTGCGTTGAGCAGACTGGACTTGCCCGCGTTGGTGTAGCCGACGATGGCCACCGAGGGCACTTCGCTGCGCCGTCGACCGCTGCGCTGCGTATCGCGGATCTTCTTCATTTCCTTGATGTCTCGGCGCAGCTTGGCCATGCGCTCGCGGATGCGGCGACGGTCGGTCTCGATCTTTGTCTCACCGGGACCACGGGTGCCGACGCCACCGCCGGCGCCGCCGGCCCGGCCGCCGGCCTGGCGGGACATCGACTCACCCCAGCCGCGCAACCGCGGGAGCATGTACTCCATCTGCGCCAGCGACACCTGGGCCTTGCCCTCGCGGCTGGTGGCGTGCTGGGCGAAGATGTCGAGGATCAGCGCGGTGCGGTCGATGACCTTGACCTTGACGACCTTCTCCAGCGCGTTGAGCTGGGCGGGGCTGAGTTCGCCGTCGCAGATCACGGTGTCGGCGCCGGTCGCGAGCACCACCTCACGCAACTCGGCGGCCTTGCCGGAGCCGATGTAGGTGGCCGGGTCGGGTTTGTCGCGGCGCTGGATGACGCCTTCGAGGACTTCGGAGCCCGCGGTTTCGGCCAGGGCGGCCAGCTCGGCCAGGCTGGCGTCGGCGTCCGCGGCGCTGCCTTCGGTCCAGACGCCGACCAGCACGACACGTTCGAGGCGCAGCTGGCGGTACTCGACCTCCGAGATGTCGGAGAGCTCGGTGGACAGCCCGGCGACGCGTCGCAGCGCACTGCGGTCTTCGAGCGCCAGTTCGCCGGCGCTGGGTGAGTCGAGGAATTCGGGATATGTCATAGGCGAATCAAGGTTCGCACGGAGATCACTTTTCATGCACCCCAATTAACGTCGCTGGGCGTCCCACCATTCCTCGGTGAGTTCGCCGTGCGCGACCAGTTCGGAGGGCCCGCGCAGGAAGCTGCTGCCCTCGGTGACCGTGACCTGGACTTCTCCACCCGGGACGAGTACCCGCAACTGGCCGGTCTGATCGCCGGAATGCGCGAGCGCGGCCACCACCGCGGCAACGGTCCCGGTGCCGCAGGACCGGGTCTCCCCCACTCCGCGCTCGTGCACCCGCATCGAGACCGCGCCGTCGATCGGCGCCGTGAGCACTTCGACGTTGACGCCCTCGGGGAACTGCGCACGGTCGAACTCCACCGGGGCGGCGACGTCGAGGGCGGCCAGGTCGCGGCCGCTCAGGGTCGGATCGACACAGGCCAGGTGGGGGTTGCCGACGTCGACGGCCAGACCGGTGAAGTGTCTGCCGCCCACCACGGCGTGTCCGGAGCCGAAGACGTTGGCCTTGCCCATCTCGACGGTGACGTCGGCGGCCAGGTGATCGGCGGTGTGCAGAACCACCGGCCGCGGCCCGGCCAACGATCCGACGACGAACTCGGGTCGCCGCTCCAGTCCGCTGGCGTGCAGGTAGTGGGCGAATACCCGTACCCCGTTGCCGCACATCTGCGCGACGGACCCGTCGGCGTTGCGATAGTCCATGAACCAGTCGTCGGTGTCCACGCCGTCCGGGAGCCGGCTCAGCACACCAGCGGAGCGCGCGGCACCGGCCGTCGTCACGCGCAGCACGCCGTCGGCGCCCAGTCCACGCCGACGGTCGCACAGCGCAGCGACCGCCGGCGGCGCCAGGTCGAGCGCGGCCGGCAGGTCGGGCAGTACGACGAAGTCGTTCTGCGTGCCGTGGCCTTTCGCGAACTTCACCTGGTCAGGATACGTCCCGCCAGGTCCGCGTGACACGCTCGGCGAGGCGCTGCGGTCCCCCGTCGGCGGCCCCGTCGAGCCAGGTGATGCGGTGGTCGCGGCGGAACCAGGACCGTTGCCGGCGGACGTAGCGCCGGGTGCCCAGGAACGTCGGCTCGCGTGCGCCGGCGCCGGCGCCGCCGGCGTCGAGGTCGGCGAGCACCTGCGCGTAACCCAGCGCGCGTGCGGCGGTGACGCCGTCACGCAGACCCCGATCGATGAGCGCGAGTACCTCCTCGACGAGCCCGGTGGCGAACATCGTGTCGGTGCGCCGGGCCAACCGTTCGTCGAGTTCTGCTGTCGGCCAGTCCAATCCGACGATCACGGTGCCCCACCGTGGCGCCCCGATCCGGGGTGCCGACGCGGCGAACGGCCGTCCGGTCAGCTCGACGACCTCCAGGGCGCGCACGATGCGGCGGCCGTCGGTGGGCAGGATCGACTCCGCGGCGGCGGGGTCGACCCCGTGCAGTTCCCGGTGCAGGGCGCCGACCCCGACCTCGGCCAGGCGGGCCTCCCACTTCGCCCGCACCGCGGGATCGGTGGCCGGAAACGTCCAGTCGTCGAGCAGCGACTGCACGTAGAGCATCGACCCGCCGACGATGATCGGCACCGCGCCGCGGGCCAGGACGGCCTCGACGTCCGCGGCGGCGGCCTGCTGGTAGCGGGCCACGCTGGCGGTCTCGGTGACCTCGAGGACGTCGAGTTGGTGGTGCGGCACGCCGCGGCGCTGGTCGGGCGGCAGCTTGGCGGTGCCGATGTCCATCCCGCGATACAGCTGCATCGCGTCGGCGTTGATCACCTCGGCGGGCACCTCGAGCCGGTCGGCGACTTCGAGGGCCAGCTCGGACTTGCCGGTTCCGGTCGGCCCGACCACGGCCAGCGGCCGCAGCGTCACGGCGTCCACACGCCGACGAAGCAGCCGACGCCGTACGGTGCGCCGCGGTAGAGCTCCTCGACGGCGCGGGGCCGCGGTTCGGCGAGGCCGCCGAGCGCCTGGTAGGCGGCGCGGCCCACGACCGGTCGCGGGGTGGTCGGTAACGCGGCGGTGTCCCCGGCGGCCAGCGCGTCGTCCAGCTCTGCTTGCGCGGACACCGATTCCGGGACGTGGCCGCCGGGCGCACCGGGGCTCAGCGTGTGGAAGCCGTCGGCGATCACCAGCACCCCGACGGGTGCGTCGGTGCGGTCCAGCTCGGCGCGCAGCGCGGCACCGCGACGGCGGGCCGTCTCGGGGTCGAGGTCGGCGTCCAGGGCGTGCACCTCGATCTCGGCGTCGGGGGCGGCCAGCCCGCGCAGCCACCCGGCGACCAGCGCGCACAGCGGCAGCGGCGTCGCCGCGGCGGTCAGTGCCGCAGCAGACAGCGCCACGGGAACGTCGACGCCGTACCCGGCGAAGGTGCCGCGGGATTCGGGGCCGTACCGGCCGTCGGTCGCGGCGACACCGAGGGCGATCCACTTCGGGCCCAGCGCTGCCACAGCGGTCGTCGCCGCGGCACGCAGCGCAGCGGTTTCGGCGGCTGCGTCGCCGGCGAGCTCGGCGACCATGACCGGTGCCGACGGGACGATCGCAATGGCGCTGAGCACGTCACCAGTTAACCGCAGCGGTTCACACCGGCTGGTGGGTGGCGGCCTCCCCGCGGGCCAGCGCGGTGGTGGCCACCACCATCACGACCACGGCCGCCACCAGCGTGAACCAGCCGCTCTCGCCGGGCTGCAGCGTCTCGCCGAGAACCACAACGCCCAGCGCGCAGGCCACGATCGGCTCGGCGATCGTCATCGTCGGCAGCGTGGCGGTCAACGCCCCGGCCCGGAACGCCGCCTGCTGCAACACGGTGCCGCCGAGAGCGACCGCGAGCCACGCGTAGAGCTCCGGGGTGCTCAGCAGCGTCACCAGGCCGTCCCAGTCGGTGACGTCGAGCCGGTGCACCACGGTCTTGGTCAACACCGCGAAGACGCCCCACAGCCCGCCGGCCGCGGCGGCCAACAGCACGGCGCCGACCGGACCCGACGAGATCCGCGCGCCGATCAGACACAACGCGAGCAGCGGGCCCAGGACCGCGGCCACCTCGAGCCACGATTCCAGCGAGGCGCGGGTGTGACCGGCGGTCGGGTTGCCGACGGTCACCACGATGATCACCGCGCCGGCCAGCAGCGCCGCCCACCCCCATTCCCTCGGTGACACCCGCCGGTCGTGCAGGCGGGCGTGGATCGGCAGCGCGAACAGCAGCGACGTGACCAGGAGGGCCTGCACGAGCAGCACCGATCCGAACCCGAGCGCGGCGGCCTGCAGCCCGAATCCGGCCGCGGCCACCGCGCTGCCCAGCCACCACCGCCGGTCCCGGAGCAGGCGGGCGAACAGCGCCACATGGCCGACGGGTTCGTCGGTGACCTGCTGGGCCGTGCGCTGATGGATGACGTCACCGCAGGCGACGAAGAACGCGGCTGCCAGCGCGAGCAGCACGGCGATATCGGCTTTGGCCATCGGCCTCCTTACGGGTCCGCACCGAAGCCTAGAGAGCGGCCGTCTCCAAGGCGTGCGCACAGCGGCGGTCGACCTGTTTCAATAGCGGGCGAACGGCTGTAGGGCGCCGCGCTGCGCGGCAGGTGCGCGAGATCGCGCGAAAGGGCACGAGGTAACCGACATGACGACAACCGAACCGGGCGGAGCAGGCGAGACCGATCCGCAGGCCGACCAGCAGCGGACGGGTTCCGCACCGACGCCCTCGGCAGCACCGCGACCCACCCCCGGCCCGAAGCCCCGCCCGGGTAAACCCGTCCCCCGCCCTGCGGCACCGGTCAAGGCGCCCGTCGTCACCGTGCCGAGCAGTGATCCGCACAAGTTCGGCCGAGTCGATCCCGACGGCACCGTGTGGCTGATCACCGCCTCCGGCGAGCGCACCATCGGCTCCTGGCAGGCCGGTGAGCCCGAAGCCGCGTTCGAGCACTTCGGGCGGCGGTTCGACGATCTGCACACCGAGGTGGTCCTGCTGGAGCGCCGGCTGGCCTCCGGGGCCGGCGACGCCCGCAAGATCCGGTCGGCGGCCACCGCCCTGGCCGAGAGCCTGCCCGAAGCGCATGTCCTCGGCGACGTGGACTCGCTGGCCGCGCGCCTGGCCGACCTCGTCGCCCAGGCCGACGCAGCGTCTCAGCAGGAGAAGGCGCGCCGGGAGGAGCAGCGCGCAGCGCAGACCGCACGCAAGGAGGCGCTGGCCGCCGAGGCCGAGGAGCTCGCCGCGAACTCCACCCAGTGGAAGGTCGCCGGCGACCGTCTGCGCGCCATTCTCGACGAGTGGAAGACGATCACCGGCCTGGACCGCAAGACCGACGACGCGCTGTGGAAGCGCTACTCGGCGGCGCGGGACACGTTCAACCGGCGTCGCGGCTCACACTTCGCCGAGCTGGACCGCGAGCGCGCCGGCGCCAAGCAGGCCAAGGAGGCGTTGTGCGTGCGTGCCGAGGAGTTGTGCGACTCCACCGACTGGGGACCCACCTCGGCGCTGTTCCGGGACCTGCTCGCGGAGTGGAAGGCTGCCGGCCGTGCGGCCAAGGACGTCGACGACGCGCTCTGGCAGCGGTTCAAGGGCGCGCAGGACAAGTTCTTCTCGGCGCGCAACGCCGCCACCGCCGAACGTGACGCCGAGTTCCGCGCCAACGCCGCGGCCAAGGAGGCGTTGCTGGCCGAGGCCGAGCAGATCGACACCTCCGATCTCGATGCCGCGCGCGCGGCGCTGCGGTCCATCGGGGACCGTTGGGACGCGATCGGCAAGGTTCCGCGCGAACGCGCCGCCGAGTTGGAGCGGCGCCTGCGTGCGGTGGAGAAGAAGATTCGGGACGCCCCGACCGGCGGGGTGGACCCGGAGGCCGCTGCGCGCGCCGAACAGTTCCGGACCCGTGCCGAGCAGTTCGAGCGTCAGGCGGCCAAGGCCGAGGCGGCCGGCCGCACCAAGGAGGCCGAGCAGGCCCGGGCCAGCGCCGAACAGTGGCGTCAGTGGGCCGAGGCGGCCGTCGAGGCCCTGGGCAAGCGGCGCGGTTAGCCGGCGGGCTGGTCGGGGTCGCGGGGTTCGTCGGGCGTTCCGAGCACCGTCCGGCCCTGGTTCAGGGCCGATCGGCGGCGCCGCTCCTCCTCTTCGGCCATCTGCAGCGCGGTGCGCGTCCAGACCACCCGCGCCCAATGGAACGTCAGCAGGATGACCGACAGCCAGCCGAGGATCAGACCGAAGCCGGGCCCCGGATACAGTTCGGCCGCGGTCTGGCGGGACCACACCGCGAGCATCCCGATCACGCTGGCCACCGCCGAACCGGCCAGGGCGATCCAGGCCAGTGTCCAGCGCCGGGTGAGCAACGCCAGGATCGAGAATCCCACCGAGAACACCAACGCCAGGATGGCGAACACCCGCGACGGCAGCGCGACGGCCTCGTCGTCGGCGGCCTGGGAGAACACCAGCACGTCGAATCCCCGCGCGCTCCCGGTGTGCGGCAGCAGGAACGACAGCAGCAGGACGAAGACCAGGATCGCGACCACGAGCGCACGGACGCCGGCGTCGAACTCACCGGCCACGCGGCGTTCGACGTCTTCGATATCGTCCTTGTAAGAGTCGAATTCGTCCGGTTCGTTCGGCGTACTCATTGTCCGCATCCGTTCATGATCTGCGTCGGTGCCGGTGCTCCCACACCCGGCATACCCAGCCCGACGCCGGTGCGGGGTCGCCGCCCCGCGGCGTGGGCGTCCCCGGCGCGGGTACGCCGGTGGCTGCGCACACCGGCGTCTGCGACGAGATGGTGCGGTGCGGCGGCGGTGACGGTGGTGGTCACGACATCCCCGGGCCGGATCTGCTCGCGCAGGGCACCGGGCGCGAAATGCACCAACCGGCCGTCGCGCGCCCGCCCGGACAACCGGGCGGTGCTGGCGTCCTTGCGGCCCTCGCCGGTGGCGACGAGCACCTCGACGGTCCGGCCCACCTGAGCGGCGTTCTCCTCCAGGGAGATCTGCTCCTGCAACGCGATCAATCGCTGATACCGTTCGGAGACAACGTCTTTGGGCACCTGGTCGGGCAGCTCCGCGGCCGGGGTACCCGGTCGCTTGGAGTACTGGAACGTGAACGCGGTGGCGAAACGCGCCGCCGCGACGACATCGAGCGTGGCCTGGAAGTCGGCCTCGGTCTCCCCCGGGAAACCGACGATCAGGTCGGTGGTGATCGCGGCGTGCGGGATCGCCGCACGCACCCGTTCGATGATGCCGAGGTAGCGGTCGGCGCGATACGAGCGGCGCATGGCGCGCAGGATCCGGTCCGAGCCCGACTGCAGCGGCATGTGCAGCGTCGGGCACACATTCGGCGTCTCGGCCATCGCGTCGATCACGTCGTCGGTGAACTCCGCGGGGTGCGGCGAGGTGAACCGCACCCGTTCGAGACCCTCGATGTCGCCGCACGCGCGCAGCAACTTGGCGAACGCACCGCGGTCGCGCGGTTGGTCCTCGTACGGCGCTGATGGGTCCTCGCGCAAGCGCTCGTCGGCGAACGACACACCGTAGGCGTTCACGTTCTGCCCCAGCAGGGTGATCTCGAGAACACCCTGATCCACGAGCGCCTGCACCTCGGCCAGCACGTCGGCCGGCCGGCGGTCGACCTCCTTGCCCCGCAGGGACGGCACGATGCAGAACGTGCAGGTGTTGTTGCAACCGACCGAGACGGAAACCCAGGCGGCATAGGAAGATTCGCGGCTGGCTGGCAGCGACGACGGGAATTCCCGCAGCGATTCGGCGATCTCGACCTGCGCGACCCGGTTGTGCCGGGCGCGTTCGAGCAGCGCGGGTAGCGAACCGATGTTGTGGGTGCCGAACACCACGTCGACCCAGGGCGCCTTCTGCAGCAGCGCATCACGGTCCTTCTGCGCCAGACACCCCCCGACGGCGATCTGCATGTTCGGGTCGGCCTGTTTGCGCGGCGCCAGGTGACTGAGGTTGCCGTAGAGCTTGTTGTCGGCGTTCTCGCGGACCGCACAGGTGTTGAACACGACCACGTCGGCCTCCGCGCCGTCGGCGGCGCGTCGATAACCGGCCTGCTCGAGCAGTCCGGAAAGCCGCTCGGAGTCGTGCACGTTCATCTGACAGCCGTAGGTCCGGACCTGGTAGGTGCGCACGCTCCGTGGTTCGACGGGTGCGCGTCCGACCGCGTCCACCTGCTGCGTCGCCATGGAAGTCACGGGCCCATGGTACGGCCGGAGACGCCGGCCACCGAAACGCGCGGGCAGGCGCCAATCCGCCACTTGCAAGGCAGTGGGCGCCGGCTCTGGGTAAGGTCAGCACCCATGCAGACGCCTTCGGCTGTGCCGATGATCTCGATGAAGGCGGTCAACAAGCATTTCGGTGCGCTGCACGTACTCAACGACATCAACCTCGAAGTCGGCAAGGGGCAGGTCGTCGTGGTGCTCGGCCCGTCGGGATCGGGAAAGTCCACGTTGTGCCGCACCATCAACCGGCTGGAGACCATCGACTCGGGCACGATCGCGATCGACGGCCAGATCCTTCCCGAGGAAGGCCGCAAGCTCGCGCAGTTGCGCAGCGAGGTCGGCATGGTGTTCCAGTCGTTCAATCTGTTCGCCCACAAGACGATCGTGGAGAACGTGATGCTGGCCCCGATGAAGGTGCGCCGCACGTCCAAAGACCAAGCCCGCGAGAAGGCGATGGCGCTGCTCGAACGCGTCGGGGTGGCCAACCAGGCCGACAAGTATCCCGCGCAGCTGTCCGGCGGGCAGCAGCAACGGGTCGCCATCGCCAGGTCCCTGGCGATGAGCCCGAAGGTGATGCTGTTCGACGAGCCGACCAGCGCACTGGACCCGGAGATGATCAACGAGGTGCTCTCGGTGATGTCGGCGCTGGCCGCCGAGGGCATGACGATGCTCGTCGTCACCCACGAGATGGGGTTCGCGCGCCGAGCCGCCGACCGGGTGGTGTTCATGTCCGACGGCGCCATCGTCGAGGACGCCGAACCTGCGGAGTTCTTCGACCATCCGAAGTCCGACCGGGCCAAGGATTTCCTCGGCAAGATCCTGCACCACTGACCACGAAAGGACCCGTTGTCATGTCCCCCAAGCCGCGTTCCCCGCGCGTCCTCGCCGCACTCGCTCTGTGCGCAGTCCTGCCCCTGGCCGCCACCGCGTGCGGGGACGGCGGCGGCAGCGGAGAAGGCGATGGCAACACCATCGTCATCGGCACCAAGTTCGACCAGCCCGGGCTCGGGATGAAGAACCCGGACGGCACCATGAGCGGGTTCGACGTCGACGTGGCCACCTATGTGGCCGGCGAGCTCGGCTATACGCCCGAGCAGATCGAGTGGAAAGAGGCCCCGTCTCCGCAGCGAGAGAACCTCATCCAGAACGGTCAGGTCAGCTTCATCGCCGCGACGTACTCGATCACCGACTCCCGCAAGGAGAAGGTCGACTTCGCCGGTCCGTATCTGATCACCGGCCAGAGCCTGCTGGTGCGGTCGGACAACAACGACATCACCGGGGCGGCCTCGTTGGAGAACAACAAGGTGCTGTGCTCGGTGTCCGGGTCGACCCCGGCGCAGAAGATCAAAGACGAATACGAGCTCGTCCAGCTGCAGCAGTACGACACCTACTCGGCCTGCATCGAGGCGCTCAAGAACGGCGCGGTCGACGCGGTCACCACCGACGAGGTCATTCTCGCCGGCTACGCCGCGCAGAGCCCCGGCGCCTTCAAGATCGTCGGCGAGCCGTTCTCCGAGGAGCGCTACGGCATCGGGCTGAAGAAGGATGACGCCGAGATGCGCACCAAGGTCAACGACGCCATCAAGAAGATGACGGACAGCGGCGCGTGGAAGGAAGCCTTCGACCGCAACCTCGGGCCGGCCGGGATCACCGCGCCGACACCGCCGCCGCTGGACAACTGACGCCGGTCCCCGGGAACGCCCGTGGAGGTCTTCACCGAGTACCGCGAGCAGATCTTCGCCGCGTTCGGAACCACGATCGAGTTGACGGTGTACTCGGCCGTCGGCGCCTTGATCCTGGGCACGGTGCTGGCGGCGATGCGGTTGGCCCCGGTGCCGATGCTGAACTGGATCGGCACCAGCTACGTCAACATCGTGCGCAACACGCCGTTGACGCTGATCATCCTGTTCTGCTCGTTCGGGCTGGCCCAGACGATGGGCATCACGCTGGCCGACCGGCAGTCGCCGACGTTCATCGCCGACAGCAGCTTCCGGCTCGCGGTGCTCGGGTTCATCGTCTACACCGCGGCGTTCGTGTGTGAGACCGTGCGCTCGGGTGTCAACACGGTGCCCCTGGGCCAGGCCGAAGCGGCGCGGGCGCTCGGTCTGACGTTCAGCCAGAACCTGCGGATCATCCTGCTGCCGCAGGCGTTCCGTGCGGTGCTGATCCCACTGGGTTCGGTGTTGATCGCGTTGACGAAGAACACCACGATCGCCTCGGCGATCGGGGTGGCCGAGGCGGCCCTGCTGATGAAGGAGATGATCGAGAACACCGCCGCGGTGATGGTGGTGGGCGGGATCTTCGCGTCGGGCTTCGTGATCCTCACGCTGCCGATGGGGTTGATCTTCGGCTGGTTGGGCCGGCGGCTGGCGGTGGTCCGGTGACGACGTCGACGGTGCTGTTCGACGCGCCGGGCCCGCGCGCACGGGTCCGCAACCGGGTGGTCTCCGTGGTCACGGCCGTGGTGCTGCTCGCGGTGGCGTGGCTGGTGTACACGCGACTGGACGCCAAAGGCCAACTGACGGCGCAGAAGTGGCAGCCGTTCCTGACCGCCGACCTGTGGACCACCTATGTGCTGCCGGGCGTGCAGGGCACCTTGACCGCGGCGGCGGTGTCGATCGCCGCCGCGTTGGTGCTGGGGTTCGTCCTGGGCGTGGGGCGGTTGTCCACCCGCACGCCGATCCGGTGGTTCTGCGCAGTGTTCGTGGAGTTCTTCCGCGCGGTTCCGGTGCTGATCATGATGATCTTCGCGTACTTCCTGTATGCGTTCTACGACGTGTTCCCCTCCAAGCATCTGGCGTTGGCGGCGGTGATCACCGGTCTGACGCTCTACAACGGGGCGGTGATCGCCGAGATCGTGCGGGCAGGCGTCCACGCGCTGCCCCGCGGCCAGTCCGAGGCCGCCTCGGCGTTGGGGCTGACCTGGGGTCAGACGATGCGCTCGGTGCTGCTGCCCCAGGCGGTGACCTCGATGCTGCCGGTGCTGATCTCGCAGCTGGTGGTGGTGCTGAAGGACACCGCGCTGGGTTACCAGATCACCTTCGTCGAGATGGTGCGCCAGGGCACGGTGGTCGGCTCGTCGTACGGCAACTACATCCCGGCCCTGATGGTGATCGCGGTGTTGATGATCACCGTCAACTTCGCGCTGTCATGGTTTGCGACCTGGCTGGAACGGCGCCTGCGGCGGGCCCGACGCGGGCCGGCGCCGATGGAGGCCGAACCGCTCGAGCTGCAGGGTGATCGCAGCCGCGGCGTCTGAGTGAGGGAACCGAATGACTGATCCGGTGATGGCGCTCGACATCCTGCCCGAGTCGATGCTGCGCGACACCGTCGACCTGATGGTGCGCCTCATCGAGGGCTGCGGCGCGATCGTGATCATGGTGGGCGCGGTCGTGGCCATGGCGAAGTTCGTCGGGACGCTGGTGCGACGAGATGTCGGGGCGTTCTCGTCGGTGCGGCTGACGTTGGCGCGGTTCCTGGTGCTGGGTCTGGAGTTCCAGCTGGCCGCCGATGTCCTACGCACCGCGATCTCGCCGTCGTTCGAGGAGATCGGCAAGCTCGCGGCGATCGCGACGATCCGGACGCTGCTGAACTACTTCCTCAATCGCGAGATCGCCCAGGAGCAGCGCGAAGTGGAGGCGGCCCGGGAGCCCAGGGCGTCTTGAGCTTCGTCGACGCCTTCGCTGCGTGCTTGACCGTGGCCGGGGTGGTGGTCGGCCTGGTGAGCTGGGTTCGGTTCCAGCGCCCCCTGGTGGCGCTGCGCGCCATGCTGGAGTGCTTCACCGGCGCCGGACTGCTGCAGCTGAGCATGGTGCTGTCGTGGCCGGCGGTGTTCGGTGTCGCAGCGTTGATCGCCGTCCAGTACGTGGTGGTCGGCCGCCTCACCGCCGATCTGATGTCGACGGAGAAAGCCGGCCATTAGTCAGACCCGGCGGCGCTCCCGCTCGTTCGCCAACTCCACGGTCACCACGTCCACGGCCAGCGACTGGCTGTAGCCGCGGCGGGCCAGCATTCCGACCAGTCGCCGGATCACTTTGTTCTGCGCGTCCCGGTCGTCGGGGTCTCCGAGCTTCTCGCGGCGCAGCTTGTCACGGACCAGTTGCTCGGCGCGGGTGCGCTCGGCGTCGGCGTCGATGTCGGTTAGCGCGGAGGTGATGACCTCATTGTCGACGCCCTTCTTGCGCAGTTCGGCAGCCAAGGCGCGCTTGCCTTTTCCGGCGTGCGTGCGCCGGGACCGGACCCACTGCTCGGCGAAGTCCTCGTCGTCAATCAGCCCGACCTCGGCCAGACGGTCGAGCACCGTCGCACTGACGTCGTCCGGGAAGCCGCGTTTGGTCAGCTGCCCCTCCAACTCGGCGCGGGTGCGCGCCCGGGCGGTGAGCAGGCGCAGGCACACGGCCCGCGCCTGCTCGGCGCGCCTGGCGGGATCCTCGGGCGACTCCGCGGAACTAGAAGTCGACGGGAGCGGGAAGGACGTCATCGTCGGCCGTCACGACAGCACCGATACCGAGCTTCTCTTTGATCTTCTTCTCGATCTCGTTGGCCACGTCGACGTTCTCCAGCAGGAACTTGCGGGCGTTCTCCTTGCCCTGGCCCAGCTGTTCCCCCTCGTAGGTGAACCAGGAACCGGACTTGCGGATGAAGCCGTGCTCCACGCCCATGTCGATCAGCGAGCCTTCCTTGCTGATGCCGCGGCCGTAGAGGATGTCGAACTCGGCCTGCTTGAAGGGAGGCGCCACCTTGTTCTTGACGATCTTGGCCCGGGTCCGGTTGCCGACCGCGTCGGTGCCGTCCTTGAGGGTCTCGATCCTCCGAACGTCGATCCGCACCGAGGCGTAGAACTTCAACGCCTTACCGCCCGTGGTGGTTTCGGGACTTCCGAACATCACACCGATCTTCTCGCGCAGCTGGTTGATGAAGATGGCGGTGGTGCCCGAGTTGTTCAGCGCACCGGTCATCTTGCGCAGCGCCTGGCTCATCAGGCGGGCCTGCAGACCGACGTGGCTGTCGCCCATCTCGCCCTCGATCTCGGCGCGCGGCACCAACGCGGCCACCGAGTCGATGACCAGGATGTCCAGCGCGCCGGAACGGATCAGCATGTCGGCGATCTCGAGGGCCTGCTCACCGGTGTCCGGCTGGGAGACCAGCAGCGCGTCGGTGTCCACGCCGAGCTTCTGGGCGTAGTCGGGATCCAGCGCGTGCTCGGCGTCGATGAACGCGGCGATACCGCCGGCGGCCTGGGCATTGGCCACCGCGTGCAGCGCCACGGTGGTCTTACCCGAGGATTCCGGGCCGTAGATCTCGATGACACGGCCGCGGGGCAGCCCGCCGATGCCGAGTGCGACATCCAAAGAGATGGACCCGGTGGGGATGACCGAGATCGGCGCGCGGACATCGTCGCCGAGCCGCATCACCGACCCCTTGCCGAAGTTCTTGTCGATCTGCGCGAGGGCCAGCTCCAGAGCCTTCTCGCGATCAGGGGCCTGTGGCGCCATGGTGATACCTCTTCCGGTAGTCGTTGTTGACCGGTTCTCGGTCGGTTAGCCGCGACGCTAGATCAGGCCACCGACAAGTCCTCGACACTGCTTTTTCGGATCTGCCACCACAGTAGACGAACACCTGTTCGATTCAAGTGGACACGCCGACGGACTACTTTTCCGCATGACCCGGCACGCCGTCCGAGGCAATCAGCCGGAGTTCCCGGCGCGCGTCGTCGGCGGCCGGGTTGGCCCGACCAAGTCCTGGACGCGCCCCGCGCACCGGTCCTATCGTGGATCATCCGCCACGGAACGGACTGTCATGCATGAGATGGCGATCACCCAGAGTGTCGTCGACGCCGTGTGTGAACACTCCGCCGGTCGCCGTGTGCGCAGCGTGCGACTGGAGGTCGGCGCACTGTGCGCTCTGGTCCCCGACTCGATGCAGTTCTGCTTCGGACTGGCCACCGAAGGCACTGTCGCCGAAGGTGCCCACCTCGACATCGCCGTCCGCCCCGGGACCGGGCACTGCCGCACCTGTGGCAACGACTTCGCCCTGGCCGACCTGATCCTGCTCTGCCCGTGCGGCAGCGCCGATGTCGAGGTGATCGCCGGCAAGGACATCCGAATCCGATCGATGGAAGTGAGCTGACGATGTGCGCAACCTGCGGTTGCGGGGACGACGGGTCGACGGTCACCGTCCCCGGCGCCTCGCACCACCACCATCGCGATCACGATCACGATCACGATCACCCTGCCACTCCCACCCACACCATCGACCTCGAGCACCGTGTACTGGCGAAGAACGACGCGCTGGCCCAGCAAAACCGGCGATGGTTGACGCAGCGCCGGATCGTCGCGCTGAATCTGACGAGTTCTCCGGGCGCGGGGAAGACCCGACTGTTGGAGAGGACCATCGGCGACCTGGTCCCCCAAGGCCCGATCACCGTCATCGAAGGCGACCAGGAAACCCTGCTGGACGCCCGGCGCATCCGGGCCACCGGCGTGCCCGCCGTACAAGTCAACACCGGCGCCGGTTGCCACCTCGATGCCCAGATGATCGGGCAGGCGTTGGCCGCTCTGAACCCCCCGGAGCACTCTCTGCTGTTCATCGAGAATGTGGGGAACCTGGTCTGCCCGGCGATGTTCGACCTCGGCGAACTGGCCAAGGTCGTGATCATCTCGGTCACCGAGGGTGACGACAAGCCGCTGAAGTATCCGCACATGTTCGCCGCCGCGGGACTCGTGCTGATCAACAAGTCCGATCTGCTTCCCTACGTCGACTTCGACGTCGACCGGTGCACCCACTACGCACGGTCGGTGAACCCCGGTGTCGAGGTGCTCACGCTGTCGGCGAAGACCGGCGAGGGCACCGCGGACTGGTACTCGTGGATCGCCCTCAAGATCGGCCATCCCGCGTCCCGGAACTAGTTCGGCGATCCGTTGACACGGATGCCCGGTGCGAGTAAACCAAGTTATCAACGGCGTGCAAGTGGGCCGAGGGTCGACTCCTACGCTGTAGGGGTCCCAGCCCGGGCTCCGGAAAGCTGTGACACATGCCCACCGAGGCAGCAGTCAAAGCGGAGGAGGCACTGATCCACGTGCTGTGGATCAATGCCGGATTGAGTTGTGACGGCGATTCCGTGGCGTTGACTGCCGCCACGCAACCCAGCATCGAGGAGATCGCGCTCGGCGCGCTTCCCGGTTTGCCCAGGGTCGCCGTGCACTGGCCCCTGATCGACTTCGAATGTGGTCCGAACGGGGGCGCCGACGACTTTCTCGCGTGGTTCTTCAAAGCCGACCGGGGCGAACTGGATCCGTTCGTCCTGGTGGTCGAGGGATCCATCCCCAACGAGAAGATCAAGGACGAGGGTTACTGGTGCGGGTTCGGCAACGACCCGGCGACCGGCCAACCCCTGACCACCAGTGAGTGGCTGGACCGGCTTTCGCCCAAGGCTACCGCCGTCGTCGCGGTCGGCACCTGCGCCACCTACGGCGGCATCCACGCGATGGCCGGCAACCCGACGGGAGCCATGGGCGTTCCGGATTATCTCGGCTGGGACTGGAAGAGCAAGGCGGGCATACCGATCGTGTGCGTGCCCGGTTGCCCGATACAGCCGGACAATCTGGCCGAGACGCTGACCTATCTGCTGTACATGGCGACCGACCAGGCGCCGATGATCCCCCTCGATGACGCCCTGCGCCCGAAGTGGTTGTTCGGCGCCAGTGTGCATGAAGGCTGTGATCGGGCGGGCTACTACGAGCAGGGCGATTTCGCGACCGAGTACGGTTCCCCGAAATGCATTGTCAAATTGGGTTGTTGGGGCCCGGTGGTCAAATGCAACGTTCCCAAGCGCGGCTGGATCAACGGGGTCGGCGGGTGCCCGAACGTCGGTGGCATCTGCATCGGCTGCACCATGCCCGGGTTCCCCGACAAGTTCATGCCGTTCATGGACGAGCCACCGGGCGGCAAGGTCTCGACTGCGGCGTCGGGCATGTACGGATCGGTCATCCGCAGCCTGCGCCATGTCACCGGCCGCACCGTCGACAAAGAACCGAAGTGGCGCCATCCCGGCTCGCAACTCACAACCGGAGCGACTCGCACCTGGTAGGTACGGTTCGCCACGGGGCGCCCAGGCGTGCTTTCGCGTATCGAAACACCCTGTGACGCTTCTCATCAGAAGAACAGAGAAGAGATGTTTCGATGACAACGATCATTCCCGAGCCTTCTCATGTGAAGCGGGAGCCCGGCCAACTCGTGGAGATGGCCTGGGATCCGATCACCCGGATCGTGGGCAGCCTCGGCATCTACACCAAGATCGACTTCGAGAACCGAGAGGTCGCGGAGTGTCACAGCACGTCGTCGATCTTCCGCGGCTACTCGATCTTCATGAAGGGCAAGGATCCCCGCGACGCGCACTTCATCACCAGCCGCATCTGCGGCATCTGCGGCGACAACCATGCGACCTGTTCGTGCTACTGCCAGAACATGGCGTACGGCGTCAAACCGCCGCACCTCGGGGAATGGTTGATCAATCTGGGCGAAGCCGCGGAATACATGTTCGACCACAACATCTTCCAGGAGAACCTGGTCGGTGTGGACTACTGCGAGAAGATGGTCTCCGAGACCAACCCGAGCGTCCTGCGCAAGGCTGAGAACACCGAGGCTCCGCACGCCGGGATGCACGGTCACCGCACGATCGCCGACATCATGCGGGCGCTGAACCCGTTCACCGGTGAGTTCTACCGCGAGGCACTCCAGGTGAGCCGGTGGACACGTGAGATGTTCTGCCTCATGGAGGGCCGGCACGTGCACCCGTCCACGCTGTATCCGGGCGGTATCGGCACCACCGCGACAGTCCAATTGATGACCGACTACATGACCCGGTTGATGCGCTACGTCGAGTTCATGAAGAAGGTCGTGCCGATGCACGACGATCTGTTCGACTTCTTCTACGAGGCGCTTCCGGGATACGACCAGGTGGGCTTGCGACGCACACTGCTGGGGTGCTGGGGCTCGTTCCAGGACCCCGAGGTCTGCAACTTCGCCTACCAGGACATGGAGCGTTGGGGTGACGCGATGTTCGTCACGCCCGGCGTCATCATCGACGGCAAACTGCACACACACTCGCTGCTCGACATCAACCTCGGGATCCGAATCCTGCTGGGCCACTCCTACTATGACGACTGGACCGACCAGGAGATGTTCGTCAAGACCGACCCGCTCGGCAACCCGGTCGATCGGCGCCATCCGTGGAATCAGCACACCAACCCCAAGCCGCAGAAGCGCGACTTCGACGGCAACTACAGCTGGGTGATGGCCCCGCGCTGGTTCGACGGCAGGGATCATCTGGCGCTGGACACCGGCGGCGGCCCCCTCGCGCGGCTGTGGTCGACGGCGCTCGCCGGCCTCGTCGACATCGGTTATGTGAAGGCGACCGGCTCCAGCGTGCAGATCAACCTGCCGAAGACAGCGCTCAAGGGCCCGGTCGAATTCGAGTGGAAGATACCGACATACGGCAGCAACACCCTCGAACGCAACCGGGCACGGACCTACTTCCAGGCCTACGCGGCCGCCTGCGCGCTGCACTTCGCCGAGAAGGCGCTGACCGAGATCCGCGCCGGCCGCACGAAGACGTGGGAGAAGTTCGAGGTGCCCGACGAAGGCATCGGCTGCGGCTTCACCGAAGCCGTGCGCGGAGTGCTGTCACACCACATGGTGATCCGCGACGGCAAGATCGCCAACTACCATCCCTATCCCCCGACCCCCTGGAACGCCAACCCGCGGGACAGCTACGGCACGCCGGGCCCCTACGAGGACGCCGTCCAGGGCCAGCCGATCTTCGAGGAGAACGACAGAGAGCACTTCAAGGGCATCGATGTCATGCGCACCGTGCGCAGCTTCGATCCGTGTCTGCCATGCGGGGTGCACATGTATCTCGGTGACGGTAAGGAGCTCCAACTGCTGCACTCACCGACCCAATCCCTCACCGGGGAATGAGGCATGTCGCCGACCCCGGCAGTGACGGCCCCGCCGCGCGATGACGCCCGGTGGCGCGTCGCCGGCGACCGGATACAGAGCCTGCTCGACGCGTTCGCCGCCGACGGTGTGGTCGCGCGTGAACGCGCCGAGCAGCTGGTGCGTGAGGTGACCGACCTCTACGGGGCGGCCCTCGCGCGGATGCTGGACGTGGCGGTGGCCGCCGATCCCGCCCGGGCCGACGAACTCGTCGCCGACAACCTCGTCGCCAGCCTGCTGCTGGTGCACGGACTGCATCCGCACCCCACCGAGCAGCGGGTGGCCGCGGCCTTGGAGGGGGTGCGCCCCTACCTCGGCTCGCATGGGGGCGACGTGTCGCTGCTGTCGGTCACCGACGGTGTGGTCCGGCTGCAGTTCCACGGCAGCTGCAAGAGCTGTCCGTCGTCGACGGTGACTCTGGAACTGGCCGTGCAGGACGCGATCCGGGCATCCGCGCCGGAAATCTGTGACATCGAGCTCGTCGCCGCCGACCCCGATCCGGAGGCCGGCGTGATCCCGGCCGAGGCGCTGCTGCGCCGCGTGCACCGGCACGCGACCACATGGCAGGCGGCGCCGGAACTGGCCGAGCTGCATGACACCGAAGTCGGCGGCTTCCGGGTTGGGCAGACGACGGTACTGGCCTGCCGCCTCGGCACCGAGGTATTCGTCTACCGCGACCGCTGCCCCGCCTGCACCGGATCGCTGGCGGGTGCCCGGCTGACCGGTGCCGTGCTGCGCTGTCCCTGCTGCGGCGCGGGGTTCGACGTCATTCACGCCGGGGCCGGTGTGGGCGGAGACGGACATCTGGAACCGGTGCCCGTGCTCGAGCGCGAGGGTGTGCTGTCGATGGCGATCCCCGCCGCCGCGGAGGTCGCCTGATGGAGACGACTTTCGATGTGCTGGCCCGTATCCGGGCCACGCGGGCAGCGCCACAGCCCACGGATGATCGGTGCGAGATGTGCGCCGAACCGATCGCCGGCGAGCACCGACATGTGGTCGATCCCCGGAATCGCCAGCTGATGTGCGTCTGCCGCGGCTGCTACCTGTTGTTCACCGACACCGCGGCGGAGTTGCGGTATCGCGCCGTGCCCGACCGCTACCTCGCGTTCGGCGAGTTCGGGATGGATCGCCGGCAATGGGAATCACTGGAGATCCCGGTGGACCTCGCGTTCTTCTTCACCAACTCTGCTCTCGGTCGCACCGTTGCGTTCTACCCCGGACCCGCAGGTGCCACCGAGTCAGAACTCGACCTGCAGGCCTGGGACGACGTCCGCGCCGCCGATCCGCGGGTGGACCGTCGGGCCGTCGACACCGAGGCGCTGCTGATCCGGGTGCCCCACGAGCAGGACGCCGACCCGCAGGCCTATCTGGTTCCGATCGACGCCTGTTACGAGTTCGTCGGCCGATTACGCATGCTGTGGCGCGGATTCGACGGCGGCCAGCAGGTCCGCGACTACATCGAGGGGTTCTTCGGGCTGCTCGACGAGCGCGCGACGGTGGTGAGGCGCGCATGACCGACCTGACGTTCGCCGTCACCGGCATCGCACCCGAACCGTACGCGGTCACCCCCATCCTGATGGCGCGCCTTGCTATCACTGCGACGGACGACGCACCCGTCCATGCGATCGCCCTACGGTGCCAGGTGCGCATCGAACCGCTGCGACGTTCCTACTCCGATGACGAAGAAACCGCGTTGCTCGACTTGTTCGGGCCGCGCCGACGGTGGTCGGCAACCCAGAACAGTTTCCTGTGGCAGCACGCGACGGCGATGGTGCCCGGCTTCACCGGCACCACCGAGGCTGCGTTGCCACTGGAGTGCACCTACGACTTCGAGGTGAAAGCGGCCAAGTACCTGCTCGCCCTCCGGGATGGCGCCGTTCCCCTGCAGTTCCTTTTCAGCGGAACGGTTTTCGTGCAGCACACCCGGGGTTTCGGTGTCGCGCAGGTGCCGTGGGACCGCGAGCACCGCTACGACATGCCGGTGTCGGTGTGGCGCGACCTCATCGCCGCGCACTATCCCGGCGTCGGCTGGCTGCGGCTGAGCCGCGACACCATCGATGCGCTGGCGGCCTACCGGTGCGCCCGCGGGCTGCTCAGTCTCGACGATGCCGTTGCCGAGCTGCTGATCGCGGCGAAGGAGTTGTGGTGAGCGCCGCATGGGACCGGGCCCGCGCCGTCGCCGACGCGGTGCTCTACGAGGGTTATCTGCTGTATCCGTACCGTTCGACATCGTCGAAGAACCGGTCGCGCTGGCAGTTCGGTGTGCTCGGGCCCAGCGGAGCCGAGGAGTCGGGCATCGGCGAGAACGCCGCGCTGGCCGTGCAGGTGCTAATCGAACCGCATGGCGCAGCGTCGGTCTCGGGCGTGGTGCGGTTCCTGCAGCTGCAGCGTCGAGACGTCGAACAAGCACTGCCGGACGGACGGTTCGAAGCCGTAGAGGAGCTGCGGGCCGGGCACAACCTGTGGGTGACCTGGGACGAGGCCGTGGAGCAGCAGGTCGACATCGGCCCGATCGATGTGACGGCGCTGCCTCGGGTCCTCGACGTCTCGGTGCCGGGCGGCACAGATGTCGAAGCGGTCGCGGGCGGCCGACTGCTGCGCCGCCGTCGGGCCCTGCAGGCTACGCTCGCCATCTCCGCTGAGCGGGACGGCACGTTCCTTCGGCTGAGCTTGGAGCTGCGCAACACGTCGCCGCCGGCAGGCGGCAAGAACGAAGCCGTCGCGCTGTCGCTGATCGGCACCCACCTGCTCCTGGAGACCACGGGGACGTTCGTCTCGCTCCTGGAACCGTCCGACGCCGCTGCGGACGCCGTACAACGGTGTCGCCACCACCGCTGCTTCCCGGTCCTCGCCGGCCCGCCCGGCGACCGCTCGCTGATGCTGGTGTCGCCGATCATCCTCTATGACCACCCGGAGATCGCCGAACAGAGCAAGGGGGACCTCTTCGACGCGACCGAGATCGACGAGATCTTGACGCTACGGGTCATGACCATGACCGACGAGGAGAAGGCTCAGGCCCGCGCGACCGACGCGCTGGCCGCCCGGATCATCGACCGGTGCGACTCGATGCCGCCAGAGGCGATGCGCGACATGCACGGAGTCCTGCGCAATGCGCACTCAGGGGAATCCCAGCCAGCGCTGATCCCTGAGGTGCCTGCGGGCATCGACTGGTGGAGTCCGCCGACCGACACCGCGGTCCACCCGGAGAGTGACGCGGTGCTCGTCAACGGAGCCCGGGTCGCTCGAGGCAGCCGCGTGCGTCTGCATCCCGTGCGCCGGGCCGATGCCCAGGACCTGTTCTACGCCAACAGGACCGCACGCGTCGCCTCCGTACATGAGGACGTCGACGGTGGCAGGCACATCGCGGTTGTCCTCGACGACGATCCCGCGGCCGACATCCACGAGTGGTACGGCCGCTACCTGTACTTCGCACCCGATGAAGTGGAACCAGTCGCCGAAAGGAGCGCGCAATGGAGGTAGTCGGTCGGATCGCGGTGGTCGTGGTGACGGCCGCGATCCTCGGAGGCGCAGTGATCGGGGTGCGGTCGATCCCGGACATCCAGCGCTATCTGAAGATGCGTCAGATGTGACTCGGCGGAGGAGTTCACCACGTCACCCATCCTGGTCGCCGGTATCGGCAACATCTTCCTCGGAGACGACGGCTTCGGTCCCGAGGTGATTCGCCACGTCCCCCAGAACCTGGGACCGGGGGTGGTGGTCACCGACTACGGCGTCAGGGGGCTGCATCTGGCCTACGACCTGCTCGACCCGTGGGCGGCGCTGATCCTCGTCGACGCCGTGCCCGACCGGGGTACACCGGGCACGGTGCACGTCTTCGAGACGAGTCACGAATTCCTTTCCATGAAGGTGGGTTTCGATGCCCACGCGATGGATCCGGCAGCGGTGTTCGCGAGTTTGAACGCGCTCGGCGGCACCGCGCCGCCCACGGTGGTGATCGGGTGTGAGGTCGGCACCGTCGAAGAGGGCATCGGTCTGTCACCTCGTGTCGCTGCCGCCGTCCCCGTCGCTGTTGAGGCCGTCGGTGCCACGGTGACCGAACTGCGCACGCGCACCGCAGCAGGGAGGGGTTAAACGATGTGTCTGGGAATTCCGGGACAGGTCGTCGGCATGGCCGAGGGTTACGGCGGTCAACTGGCCGTCGTCGATATCGCGGGACAGCAACGCAAGGTCAATGTCGGGATGCTCCCCGAAGAGACGTTCAGCGCCGGCGACTGGGTGATCGTCTACATGGGATTCGTGGTGGAGAAGACGGACAGGGCAGGCGCGGATGCGGCACTGGCGGGCCTCGAGTTGCTCGGGAGAGGCCAAGGCGTCGAGGGGTCGCCATGACCGGGCGTCGGCGCGTCCGCGCGTGTGTGCGTGGAGTGGTCCAGGGTGTGGGTTTCCGGCCGTTCGTCTACACCCAGTCGACCCTGCTCGGGCTGTCCGGCTCGGTGCGCAACGACAGCGCAGGGGCCGTCGTGGAGGTCGAGGGCGGTGACACCGCCATAGACACCTTCCTGCGCCGGCTGCATGATTCCCCTCCGCCGCTGGCAGTCATCGAATCACTTGATGTGCAGGATATTCCGATCGTGGGCGGCACCGAATTCAGCATCACCGACACCACCCGTAGCGGTGGCGGCCGCACGCTGACCTCCCCCGACGTCGCCATGTGCGCCGACTGCGCCGCCGAGCTGCGCGATCCGCACAACCGGCGCTATCGGCACCCGTTCATCAACTGCACCAACTGCGGTCCGCGATTCACGATCATCGCCGCCCTGCCCTACGACCGCGTCACCACCACGATGGCCGGGTTCGCGATGTGTGACGATTGCGCCCGCGAATACGGCGATCCCGCCGACCGCCGCTTCCACGCCCAACCTATCTGCTGTCCGGCCTGCGGCCCGACCCTGCAGTATCACGGTGTCGACGCACACCGGGGCGAGGGCGAGGACGGGTTGGCCGCGGCACGCCGTCTGCTGCATGACGGCGGGATTCTCGCCGTCAAAGGCATCGGCGGATACCACCTCGCCTGCGATGCGACCGACGAGCACGCGGTGGCCCGGTTACGTGGGCGCAAACGCCGCGGCGACAAACCCTTCGCCGTGATGGTGGCCGACATCCCGACGGCGTATGCGATCGCCGAGATCGACGCCGCGTCCGCCGTCGTGCTGTCGAGCCCGGCGCGTCCGATCGTGCTCTTGCCCAGGCGGGCCGGATCTCCGGTCGCCGCAACGGTGGCCCCGCACAATCCCGACCTGGGCGTGGTGCTCGCCTACACGCCGCTACACGTGCTGCTCTTGGGGCTCGACGGCGACGAGTCCGGCCCTCAGGTGCTGGTGATGACATCGGGGAACCTCGGCGGGGAACCGATCTGTTTCACCGATCATGATGCTCTCGACCGGCTTTCGGGGCTGGCCGACGGCTGGTTGCTGCACGACCGCGCGATCCTGGTGCCGTGTGATGACTCGGTGATGCGGGCCGACACCCCGATCCGGCGTTCCCGGGGCTACGCACCGTTGCCCATCGCCCTGCCGATCGCGGTTCCGCCGACACTCGCGGTCGGCGCCGACCTGAAGAACGCGATGGCGGTGGCCGACGGGAAGTATGCGTGGCTGAGCCAGCACATCGGTGACATGGACGACCTGGCGACCTTGTCGGCGTTCGATGCCGCGCAGCGACATCTGCAGGAGCTCACCGGGGTGGAGCCGCAAGTGCTGGTCGCCGACGCACACCCCCTGTACCGCTCGACTGCCTGGGCGCACCGCAACGCCGCGGGCCGTCCGGTCCGGACGGTGCAGCACCACCACGCGCACCTCGCCGCGGTGATGGCCGAACACGGGTGCGACGGTGCGCAGCAGGTGCTCGGATTCGCCTTCGACGGAACGGGTTATGGACCCGACGGCGCTGTCTGGGGCGGCGAGGTGCTGCTGGCGGACTACAAGTCCTATCGGCGGCTGGCACAGCTGCGCTACGTGCCGCTGGCCGGTGGGGACGTCAGCGTGTTACGTCCGTACCGGATGGCGCTCGCGCATCTGTGGGCGGCGGGCCTGGCCTGGGCGCCCGATCTTGCACCGGTGCAGGCGTGTCCCGCCGAGGAACAACGCGTGCTGCGGCACCAGCTCGAGACCGGTCTCGGGTGTGCCCCCACCTCGAGCATGGGCAGGTTGTTCGACGCCGTCTCCGCGCTCGCCGGCGTGCGGCAGGTGGTGGCCTACGAAGCGCAGGCCGCGATCGAGCTCGAAGGACTCGCCCGCGGCTGCGAATCCGGCCGCGGGGCTTATCGGTTCGGCATCGACGATCAAGGGTGCCCTGCCCTCATCGACCCCGCGCCGGTGCTTGCCGCCGTCGTCGCCGACATCCGCGCCGGCGTCACGCCGGGCGTCGTCGGCGCGCGGTTCCACCACGCCGTCGCCGCGCTGATCGTGCAGCTCGCCCTCACACACCCCGGCCATCGCGTGGCGTTGTCGGGCGGAGTATTCCAGAATGCGCTGTTGCTGCAGCTGACGAGCAGGATGCTGGCGGACAACGCTTTCGATGTCATCAGCCATCGCCATGTGCCGCCGAACGACGGTGGTATCGCACTTGGTCAACTCATCGTGGGCAATGCCGGATAGGAGGGAGGACGCCGATGTGTCTGGCTGTTCCCGGGAGGATCATCAGCATCGAGGAGCGCGACGGCACGCTGATGTCCGTCGTCGACTTCGGTGGCATCAAGAAAGACGTGTGCGTGCAGTACATTCCGGACGCGGAGGTGGGCCACTACGTGGTCGTGCACGTCGGGTTCGCGATTCAGCGACTCGATGAGGCGTCCGCGAAACGGACGCTCGCGGAGTTCGAACACCTCGGCGTGCTCGAAGAGGAGTTCGCCGACGGCTTCGAGGTGGCGGCGCGTCAGGCCGGGATGACCGACCCGAACCGAGAAGACGAGGTGACGTCGTGAAGTACCTGGACGAGTTCAGCAACCCGGACCTTGCGCTGCGGCTGATCGACCAGATCAGGTCGGCCACCAGTCGTCGCTGGTCGATCATGGAAGTGTGTGGCGGGCAGACTCATTCGATCATCCGTCACGGCATCGACCAGTTGCTGCCCGACACCATCGAGATGATCCACGGACCGGGGTGCCCGGTCTGCGTGACCCCACTCGAGGTCATCGACAAGGCCCTCGAGATCGCGTCGCGCCCCGACGTGATCTTCTGTTCGTTCGGCGACATGCTGCGGGTGCCCGGCAGCGGGAAGGACCTGTTCCGGGTCAAGAGCGAAGGGGGCGACGTGCGCGTCGTCTACTCGCCCTTGGACGCACTGACGATCGCGCGGGACAACCCCGCCAGGCAAGTCGTGTTCTTCGGCATCGGTTTCGAGACGACCGCCCCGGCCAACGCGATGACCGTGTTTCAGGCCAAGCGGTTGGGCATCGAGAACTTCTCGCTGCTGGTCTCCCACGTGCTCGTGCCGCCGGCGATCGCGGCCATCATGGAATCCCCGACGTGCCGGGTGCAGGCGTTCCTTGCCGCCGGCCACGTCTGCGCGGTCATGGGCACCGACGAGTACCCGCCGCTGTGCGACAAGTTCGGAATCCCGATCGTGGTCACCGGTTTCGAGCCGCTCGACATTCTCGAGGGCATCCGGCGCACCGTGATCCAACTGGAGGCCGGCCGCCACGATTTGGAGAACGCCTACCCGCGCGCAGTGCGGGAGGCGGGCAATCCGGCGGCCAAAGCCATGCTGACCGACGTATTCGAGGTCACCGACCGGACTTGGCGGGGCATCGGCATGATTCCGGGCAGCGGTTGGCGCCTGTCGCCCGCCTTCCGCGACTACGACGCCGAACACCGGTTCGCCGTCACCGGCATCCACACCGAGGAATCCACGGTGTGCCGGTCGGGTGAGGTCCTGCAGGGGCTGCTCAAACCCCATGAGTGCGCCGCCTTCGGGACGCTCTGCACACCCCGGAATCCCCTTGGTGCGACGATGGTTTCGTCGGAGGGGGCGTGTGCGGCCTACTACCTCTACCGGCGGCTCGAGGTGACCCATGCCTGAGAAGGACACCAACGCCGCCGTCGACATGGAGTCCTGGGTCTGTCCGGCGCCGTTGCGCGACGCCCCGCACATTGTGATGGGACACGGTGGCGGCGGAGCGATGTCGGGTGAGCTCATCGAGCATCTGTTCCTGCCGGCGTTCGGCCCGGCCGCCGATGCGGCGATGGGTGATTCGGCGATCGTCGACATCGGCGGGGCCCGCCTGGCGTTCTCGACCGATTCGTTCGTCGTCAAGCCGTTGGTGTTCCCCGGCGGCTCGATCGGTGATCTCGCCGTCAACGGGACGGTGAACGACCTGGCGATGGCCGGCGCGACCCCATCGGTGTTGTCGACAGCGTTCATCCTCGAGGAGGGCACGCCCCTCGACGAGCTGGCGCACGTCGCGCGGGCAGTCGGCACCGCGGCCCTCGCGGCCGGGGTCAGGTTGGTCACCGGCGACACCAAGGTGGTCGATTCCGGGCACGGCGACGGCGTCTACATCAACACCGCAGGGATCGGGCTGGTCGCCGCCGGCACCGACATCCGTCCGCAGCGGGCGGCGCCCGGCGATGTGGTGCTCGTCAGCGGTGACATCGGGGTACACGGCGTCGCGGTGCTGAGCTGTCGCGAGGGCCTCGAATTCGCCACCACAGTGGCCAGCGACACCGCTCCGCTGCACGGCCTGGTGACGGCGATGGTGCAGACCGGCGTCGACATCCACACGCTGCGCGACCCGACCCGCGGCGGCGTGGCGGCCACTCTCAATGAGATCGCGCGGACGGCCGACGTGGGGATCTCGCTCGACGAACGGGCGCTGCCGATCCCGGGAGAAGTACGCGACGCATGCAGCATGCTCGGCCTGGACCCGCTCTATGTCGCCAATGAAGGGAAGCTCATCGCCTTCGTCGCCGCCGGGCACGCCGAGCAGGTGCTGGGCGCGATGCGCACCCACCCCTGGGTATGCGCGCGACGATCATCGGAACCTGCGTCACCGACCATCCCGGCATGGTGGTGGCGAAGACGGCCCTCGGCGGCACCCGGGTGATCGACCTGCCGATCGGCGAGCAGCTACCGCGGATCTGCTGAATGACCGGTCCCGGACTCTTCGCCCAGTATGCGTTCCCGCCGAACGAACTGGGCTACTGCGGGCCCGAGGACACCGCAGCGCTGCTGGGTAACGGCGAACCGACCGCGTCGGTGGCACGGCAGTTCGACGGCGCCTGGCCCTACCTGCGGGCGATCGCCACCGCGATCGATGTCGACGATCCGCTGGCGCCCGAAGTGGTTCGCAGCTACTGGGTCGGCGGGCCCGCACTCGCCACCGTGGATGCCGCGCGCCTGCTGGCCCGGTTGCGCTCAGCCTTCACCGGTCAGGTCACCGGACTGTTGGACGAGGTCCACGAACCCCGGCACGTCCGCGCGCACCACAGCTTCCATGTATTGGTGGTGTACCCGTGGGTGCGGTTCCTCGACCGCGACCCCGCCGTCCCGTTGCGCGTTCTCCAGAACTGTCGGATACGTTGGGGCACAGTACAATCGGTCGACGACGAGTATGTCCGGATGAGGTCCAGACCGCTGGTGTTCACAGCGGGTGCGCTCGCCCTCGGCGATCCGGTGTCCGAGCGGGTGCGGTGGAGCAGGGACGGGACGTCCCTGACGAGCGCACCCGCGGTCGGCGACACGGTGACAGCGCACTGGGACTGGGTGTGCGACTCGCTGAACGGGGCCGAGCGGGCCGCGTTGTCCGACGCCACCCACCACACCCTCGCCCTGGTGCATGCGACCAGAATTCGTGCCGCGCGATTCGCGATATCCCATCCTCGGCGGGGTATCCGATCGAGCGGCACCGCCGTATCCAGCGACGGGCCTTAAGGAGTTACCGATGAACAAGCCGGCAGAACGAGGATCACGCGATACCGGATCAGACCAACCGTCCGGCGGACCGGCAGACCGGCCGGCGGGCGCGATCAAGGGAGACGAATCCGTCCCTCAGTACGGCGAACCCGGAGAGGCCGATTTCGAGACCGGGTTCACGACGAGCCCGCCGCGCGACGTCGAACCCGCGGTCCCGCCCTACGAGGGTCGAACCACGGGAACAGACACCGACAAAAGCCCGCGGGAAACAGGCGCCCGCACCGCCGGGGCGACGCGTCCCGTGACAGATCCGGACTTCAAGTCGCACGCCCCGGAGGACACCCCGGAAGGGGCTACCGCGTCGCCCGCGCAGGAGCAGCCCGCGGCGCAGACCACCGAACGCGATCTCGCGGACGACAGAGTCGGACCGTCCCACACCCCGGGAACCGGGCGAGGAGAGGACAAGCGCTGACCTCCATTCACCACTGGTCGCGCGGCACGTCGAAGTCCGCGCACAACGCCCGCCACACCTGACGCGGCTCGACCCCGTCCTCGATGGCTTGGGCGGCCGTCCGCCCGCCCAGGCTGGTCAGCACATGGTCGACCAGCATCGACGACGCCCGCATCGCGCCGAACTGCCCCTCCACCAGCTCGTGGAACTCCGTCAGCCGCACACGCCCAAACTACGCGGAACCCGCCAGTGCGTCATGGCACACCCGTACCGGATCGGCGACATCGGCCACCGTGGCTCCGGCCCGCCGCGCGGCATCACGGTAGCCCGGCGAGCCGAGCACCTTGCCCACCGCCGCCGCCAACGCCTCCCCGCTCAACGGTCGAATCAGCTCGGCACTTCTTTGGCGCACAACACGATTGGCGATCTCCCACTGATCACCACCGCCGGGCACCACCACCATCGGCACACCGGCCAGCAGCGCCTTGGCGACCGTGCCGTGCCCGCCGCCGCAGATCAGCAGATCCGCCGCGGCCAGTAGTTCGTCCTGGCGGCCGAGTCCGACCACCGCCCACGGCGGCACCTCCCCGTGTGGGCCGTCGAGCTGCGAGACCACCACCCGCGACCCGGCCGGCAGCACCTCGCCGGGCACCAGGGTGCGCAGGGCCACCTGGCCCAGACCGTCGGCACCGGTGGTCGCGGTCGACGGTGCGACCACCACCACCGGACCGTCACCGGGCGGCAGGTCGAGCACCGTCGTCGTCGGCTCGAAGTGCAGGGGCCCCACCACGACGGCTTCGGCCGGCCAATCCGGGCGCGGTACCTCCAGGGCCGGCAGTGTCGCGATCAGTCGGCGCAGCGGCCCCGGATCCTCGGCGGGCAGGCCGATGCCGGCGCGCGCCTCGGCCCGCTGCCGCAGTCCCGCACGCCAGGATCGGGCGCTCAGACCGCGCAGCACCGCGTCGCGCAGCCGTCCGCGTAGTCCGACGCCGGGCGCGAGGCCGCTGCCGATCGGCGGCAGGCCCTTCGACGGCCGGTACAGCGGATGGGTGTTGAGCTCCACCCACCGCACGCCCAGCAGTTCGGCGGCCAACCCGCCACACACCGTGATCGAGTCGGAGACCACCAGGTCAGGACGCAGCGCGGCGATGGGCTCACGGTTGAGCACCGCCATCCGGGCCGCCCGCTGGTGGATCTTGGCGCCGGCGTCGGTGTCGTCATCGACCGCAGTCGGGTCCAGTCCGGCCAGTTCGACCGCGTCGACACCGTGCGCGCGGGCCAATTCCAGCCAGCGGGTGCCGGTGAGCAGGGTCGGGGTGTCGCCCGCGGCGGCGAAGCGCAGACACAGCGCCAGCGCCGGGAACGCGTGTCCGGGATCGGGGCCTGCCACGACCGCTACACGCATGCGGACTACCCTGCCACAGCATCCGCCACTAGGCTCGAGCGCTATGACCGATCAGGCTCCGAACACACCGGCGCCGGCGGCGTCCACCACCCCGGCGCGGCCCGACGCCACCGACAATGCCGATCTCGTCCAGAAGTTCCTGTTCGCCCTCGCCGACTCCGACCTCGACACGTTCGAATCGCTGGCCGCCCCGGAACTGCTGTGGCAGAACGTGGGTCTGCCGTCGCTGCGCGGACGCGCCCGGATCATGAAGCTGCTGCGCCGCTCCCAGGGCAGCATGGGATTCGCGGTGAAGTTCCACAGCATCGCCGTCGAAGGCGACACGGTGCTCACCGAACGCACCGACGCGATCATCTTCGGTCCGCTGCGGCTGCAGTTCTGGGTGTGCGGTCGCTTCGAGGTCCGCGACGGCCGGATCACACTGTGGCGCGATTACTTCGACGCCGTCGACTGCATGATCAAAGCGCCGTTACGCGCGGTGGCCGGGCTGGTCGTCCCGGCCCTGCGCCCAACGTTCTGAGTCAGGCGCCGCGCAGCCGGCCCAGCTCGTCGAACGCCTGAGCCCAACCGCCCAGCCGATCGGTGGCCGAGGTCAACTGCTCGCGGTAGCGACGCTGCGACATCGGTGAGCTCGACAATGCACCGGAGTTGGTCGCCGAGACCAACTGCGCTGCAGCACAGACCATTTCGTCGTATTGGCGGGCGCCGCGATCCAGCTGGGCGGTAAACGCCGCGATGGTCGGCGCCAGGTGCGGACGCGACTGCGGGGACGCTTTGACCGTGCGTTCCATCGACGTCACCTCGGCCGCCGTGGCGGCCATCGTCGCCGCGGTCTGCTCGGCAGCCACCCGGATCTCGCGGAGTTCGTCGGCGGGCAGCATCCGCCCGCGTTCGAGCACACCCAGCAGTGAGAACAATCCGCGCTCCGAGGAGGCCAGCGACGTCATCGGCCCGCGCGCAGCCGACCCGGGCGGCGGCAGACGACGCGCCGCGCGGGTGCGCGGCGGGGGCAGCGGCTCACCGCGCAACCAGCGATGGCGCAGGAACGCGAGCGTGGCCAGAAACGCCGCACCGACCGCGATCGGCGACGGGATGAACAACGCCCACACCGGCGTGCTCCAGGATGCGAGCAGCGCCGTCACCCCGACCCAGAACACCGACGACAGCGCGAAGAACACACCGAGCCGGAACGCCCAGCGCCGTTTGCGCAGCAGCTTCGCGCGCGGGTCGGCCGCGGCGTGCAGCTTGTCGGCGAGCAGCTCCGACCACTCGGCAGCGGTGTCGATGCCGCGCTGGAGCAACGGACGCCTGGTGGGCCGCTTGCCGACGTGAGTGGTCACTGCTCTGGTCCTGGGAATGTTATTGCGACAGCGGGTTTTCCGGTGCCGGGTTGGGGCTCGCTGCGGGGGTGGCCGGGGTCTGGTTGGGTGCCGCGGTCCCGCCGGTGGGCAATTGCTCGCCGCGCATCGACGCCCGGATCTGCTCGAGGCGCGAATGGCCGGCCATCTGCACGCTGGCCTGCTGCACCTCCATCATGCGTCCCTGCACCGAGTTCTGCGCCAGCTCGGCCGATCCCATCGCGTCGGCGTAGCGCCGCTCGATCTTGTCGCGGACCTCGTCGAGGCTGGGCGTGTTGCCGGGCGCGGCGATCTCCGTCATGGAGCGCAGCGAGGCGCTGACCTGTTCCTGCATCTTGGCCTGTTCGAGCTGGGACAGCAGTTTGGTGCGCTCGGCGATCTTCTGTTGCAGCACCATCGCGTTCTGCTCGACGGCCTTCTTGGCCTGTCCGGCCGCCTGCAACGCCTGATCATGCAGCGTCTTGAGGTCCTCGACGCTCTGCTCGGCGGTCACCAACTGCGCGGCGAACGCCTCGGCGGCGTTGTTGTACTCGGTGGCCTTGTTGGCGTCGCCGTTGGCCACGGCCTGATCTGCCAGCGTGAGCGCCTGGCGCACATTGGCCTGCAGCTTCTCGATGTCGGCGAGCTGACGGTTCAGCTTCATCTCCAGCTGACGCTGGTTGCCGATGACCGAGGCCGCCTGCTGGGTCAGGGCCTGGTGCTGGCGCTGAGCTTCTTCGATGGCCTGCTGGATCTGCACCTTCGGATCGGCGTATTCGTCGACCTTGGAGCTGAACAGCGCCATGAGGTACTTCCACGCCTTGACGAACGGATTGGCCATGAGTTCATTCCGCCTTCGTGTGTCGAACGCTCAGCTGAGCTGGGCACGTGCAATGTTCCCAACTTATCTGTTGCGAGCAGATCATCGCACCCCCGCCGGGCCCATCGATCACGCCACAGCCATCGACACGGCCTGCGGGATGACCACCTTGGTCGCGGCGTCGATGTGGGCGGCACCGGCCTCGTCGCGCGACGCCGTCTCCCGCGACTCTTCTGCGGCCATCTCGTCGCCGGCGGCGCTGAGCACCCGGGACAGCGGTACTGCCAGCGCGCCGCAGATGGCACCCAGCAGCTCGGAGGAGGCTTCCTTACGTCCGCGCTCGACCTCGGAGAGATATCCGAGGCTCACGCGCGCTGAGTCCGACACTTCGCGCAGCGTGCGTCCCTGCTCGACACGGGCGCGCCGCAGCACGTCGCCGATCACCTCGCGCAGCAATACCCCCATCGCGCACTCCTTGTCTGCTAGGTCTTGGGCGTTCTCAAAGCCAACGCGCCAGGACGCGCAGATGGTTCCCGGATCGGCGTCACGGGCGCGAAAGTGCGGCATGCAACACCCGCACGGCCGCGTACACCGCGGCCACCCGGATGTCCCAGCGGCTGCCGGACAGCGTCAGATGTTCCACGGTGGTGGCGACCGGACCGGCGACGCCGACGAACACCGTGCCGACCGGGTGGCCGCCGTGGGGTTCGGGACCGGCCACGCCGGTCAGGCCGACGCCCCAGGTCGCCCCGCATCGCTGCCGTGCGCCGACGGCCAGCGCCCGTGCGGTCGGCTCGGCGACGGGGCCCTCCTCGTCGAGCACCGTGGTCGGCACTCCGGCGAGCGTGGCCTTGGTCTCCGCGGTGTAGGTGACCAGCCCTCCGCGCAGGACCGCGCTGGCGCCGGGCACCCCGGCCAGGGTGGCCGCCAGCAACCCCGCGGTCAGCGACTCGGCGGTCGCGACGGTTTCGCGGCGCACGGTCAGATCGGCGACCAGGGCGCGCACGTCGTCAGTGAGCAGCGGATCGTCCACGCGCATCCCGCCAGGCCGAGACGAAATAGTCCACACCGGTGAGCACGGTGAGCACCACCGCGACGAGCATGATGATCCAGGCGGCCGTCAGCCACGCACCCGACAGCGGCAGCACGAACAGTCCGATCGCGACCCCCTGGACGAGGGTCTTGAGCTTGCCGCCGCGGCTGGCCGGAATGACTCCGCGACGCAACACCGCGAAGCGCAATGCGGTGACACCGAGTTCGCGGACCAGGATGACCACGGTCACCCACCACGGCAGGTCGCCGAGCATCGACAGCCCGATCAGCGCGGCGCCGATGAGCGCCTTGTCGGCCAACGGGTCGGCCAAGGTTCCGAACTCGGTGACCATGCCGTAACTGCGCGCCAGCGCGCCGTCGAGGTGGTCGGTGATCACCGCTGTTACGAACACCACGAATGCGGTTATCCGCCAGAAGGTTTCGTGACCGTCGCCGGCGAACAGCGCGAACAGGAAAACCGGGACCAGGATGAACCGCACACCCGTGAGGGCGTTTGCGACGTTCGCCACTCGAGCGCGCGGGACCACAGGGTCGGTATGTGGTTGGCCCGGCACCGACACAGAATACTGGTTGCCCGTACCGATACTCTTCGGTGTGTGAGCGCAGCTGGGGACGCGACCGTCGACGGCATTTCGGTACGGCGCGCACGCACCTCCGATGTCCCTGCGATCAAGTCGCTGGTCGACATCTATGCGGGCAAGATCCTGCTCGAGAAGAACCTGGTGAACCTGTACGAGGCCGTGCAGGAGTTCTGGGTCGCCGAGGATGCCGGCGAGGTGATCGGCTGCGGTGCGCTGCACGTCCTGTGGTCCGACCTCGGGGAGGTGCGCACGGTGGCCGTGCATCCCAAGGCGCGCGGCCGCGGCGTCGGGCACCGCATCGTCGAGCAGCTTCTCAGCGTTGCCTCCGAGCTGCGTCTGCAGCGGATCTTCGTGTTGACCTTCGAGGTGGAGTTCTTCAGCCGGCACGGTTTCGTCGAGATCGACGGGACGCCGGTGACCGCCGAGGTGTACGAGGAGATGTGCCGCTCATACGACACCGGCGTGGCCGAGTTCCTCGACCTGTCCTACGTGAAGCCCAACATTCTCGGCAACACCCGGATGCTGCTGACCCTCTAGAGGTCCGAGCGCCGAAATTGCGTTCCACGCGCGTCAAGTCGCGTTTTGACGCGCGTGGAATGCAAGTTCGGCGGTTAGAAGTCGGGCTCGTCGTCGGATGCGTCCGCGCCGGTGGCGTCGGAGCCGCCGCGGATCAGCGCCAGCGTGCCGGCCAGCTCGTCGGGTTTGACGAGCACCTCGCGCGCCTTGGACCCCTCCGAGGGCCCGACGATGCCGCGGGTCTCCATCAGATCCATCAGGCGGCCGGCCTTGGCGAAGCCGACGCGCAGCTTGCGCTGCAGCATCGAGGTCGAGCCGAACTGCGAGGAGACCACCAGCTCGACGGCCTGCAGGAACACGTCCATGTCGTCGCCGATGTCGGGGTCGACGTCCTTGCGTTCGCCGGCCTTGACCGCGGTGACGCCCTCGACGAACTCGGGCTCGGCCTGATCCTTGGTGGCGTTGACGACCGCCTGGATCTCCTCGTCGGTGATGAACGCGCCCTGCAGCCGGATCGGCTTGCCCGCCCCCATCGGCAGGAACAGCCCGTCGCCCATGCCGATCAGCTTCTCCGCACCGGGCTGGTCGAGGATGACTCGGCTGTCGGTCAGCGAGGACGTCGCGAACGCCAACCGCGACGGCACGTTGGTCTTGATCAGCCCGGTGACCACGTCCACCGACGGACGCTGGGTGGCCAGCACCAGGTGGATGCCGGCGGCGCGCGCCTTCTGGGTGATGCGCACGATCGCGTCCTCGACGTCGCGGGGCGCGGTCATCATCAGGTCGGCGAGCTCGTCGACGATGGCCAGGATGTACGGGTACGGCTTGTACTCGCGCTTGCTGCCCAGCGGCGCGGTGATCTCGCCGTTGCGCACCTTCTCGTTGAAGACGTCGATGTGGCGCACCCGCGAGGCCTGCATGTCCTGGTAGCGCTGTTCCATCTCCTCGACCAGCCAGGCCAGCGCGGCGGCGGCCTTCTTGGGTTCGGTGATGATCGGTGTGATCAGGTGCGGGATGCCCTCGTACGGCGTCAGCTCCACCATCTTCGGGTCGATCAGGATCATCCTGACCTCCTCGGGGGTGGCGCGCGCCAGCAGCGACACCAGCATCGAGTTGACGAAGCTGGACTTGCCGGAACCGGTGGACCCGGCGACCAGCAGGTGCGGCATCTTGGCGAGGTTGGCCGAGATGAAGTCGCCCTCGATGTCCTTGCCCAACCCGATCACCAGCGGGTGGTGGTCGCGGCGGGTCTCCGGCGCGGTCAGCACGTCGGCCAGGCGCACCATCTCGCGGTCGGTGTTGGGCACCTCGATACCGACGGCCGACTTGCCCGGGATCGGCGCCAGCATGCGCACGCTCTCGGTGGCCACGGCGTAGGCGATGTTGCGGTGCAGGGCGGTGATCTTCTCGACCTTGACCCCGGGGCCGAGTTCGACCTCGTAGCGGGTCACGGTCGGCCCGCGGGTGCACCCGGTGACGGCGGCGTCGACCTTGAACTGCTGCAGCACGGAAGTGATCGCATTGGTCATCTGTTGGTTGGCCGAGGTCAGGCGCTTCGGCGGCTCCCCGGCGATCAGCAGATCCAGCGGCGGCAGCGTGTAGGGCCCTTCGACGACGCGGTCCAGCGTCAGCTCGGGTTCCTTGCGCGCCGCCTTCTTGCGGGTGCGCGGGGCCGGTTCTGCGACGGCGGCGGGGGCTGCGGTGTCTTCGTCGAGTGGGTAGTTGTCCATCGGCGAGCCGGCGGGCAAGGTCAGCGGCACGGTGGGCTGACTCGCTGTCGGCCAGGACTGCTCGGCGTCGACGGGTTCTTCGTCGTAGTAACCATCGGAGAAGTCGTCGCCGGCCGGGTTCCGGTCGTCGTCGTAATCGTCGTCGTAGTCGTAGTCGTAGTCGTAGTCGTAGTCGTAGTCGTAGTCGCCACGCCAGCGGGTGGTGAACATGTCGTGCAGGGTCGCAGGCACATCACGGATCGTGGTGCCGGTCAGCAACAGCACACCGAACAGCGCCGCCATGACCAGCAGCGGTGCGGCGATCCACACCGTCACCCCGTCGGCCAATGGGCCGCCGATCGCGAAACCGAGGAATCCCGCGGCGTGCTCCCGCGCCTGCGGGTCCAGCGGCGAACCCGACCACAGATGCCACAGGCCCAGGACTGGGAGGCCGATCATCGTCGCGCCGAGAATCAGGCGTGGCCGGGTCTCCGGCTCGGGCTCGGAGCGCATCAGCACCACGCCGAGCACCGCCAGCACGAGGGGGACGAGCACCACCGCGGAGCCGACCAGCACCCTGATCGACGAGTCGATCCAGGCGCCGACCGGTCGGGCGGCGTCGTACCAGGAACTGGCGGCGACCACCACGGCCAGACCGAGCAGCGCCAAGGCCAGTCCGTCGCGCCGGTGGCCTGGTTCGAGATCGCGTGCGCGGCCCACCGAGCGGGCCGTGCTGCCGACGCCGCGCGCGAGCATGAACCATCCGGCGCGGATACCACGGCCCACCGCTGACCCGGCCGCGGAGACCACCGACGGGTTCCGGCGGGCTGGTTTGCGGCGCGGCGCGGCCGGGCGACTGGGCCGCCCCTTGCTCCGTTGCCCCGCCTTTGACCTGGTCGGACGGGCAGACGAGCGGGCCGCGGTCTTACTAGGCATGCCTCTCAGCCTAGTCGCAATGACCTCAGAAGGACCATCAGCCACACTAGTCACAAATCGGTGTCGGCCCGGTGTCGGGACGGCTGCGTTGTCGGCAGCAGACAGTACGGTGTGAGCTGTTCAGTTCCGACCTACGCCGTCGGTCGGACCCGCGCCGAAATCAGGAGTGCCATGCCCGTCGTCGTCGTCGCCACCATGAAGGCCAAAGCAGAGTCCGTGGACGTGGTCCGGGACGCCTGCACCAAGGCCGTCGAGGCTGTTCACGACGAGCCCGGATGCCAGCTGTACGCACTGCACGAGACCGACGGCACCTTCGTCTTCGTCGAGCAGTGGGCCGACGCCGATGCGCTGCAGGCCCACAGCAGCGCCCCCGCGATCGGCACCCTGTTCGGCGCGATCGGCGACCACCTCGACGGTGCGCCGGACATCAAGATGCTGGCGCCGGTCGTGGCCGGGGATCCCGGCAAAGGTCAGCTGCGGCCCTAGGCTTCATCACCATGGGTGAGTTCACCGGCAAGGTCGCTTTCATCACCGGTGCGGCGCGCGGACAGGGCCGGGCGCACGCGGTGAAGCTGGCGGCCGCAGGAGCCGACATCATCGCGCTGGACCTGTGCGGACAGATCGATTCCGTGCCCTACCCGTTGGCCACGCCCGACGACCTGGCCGAGACCGTCAAGTTGGTCGAGGACACCGGGGCGCGCATCGTCGCCCATCAGGCCGACGTCCGAGACCGCGACGCCGTCAAGGCCGCCCTGCGCGACGGCACCGCCAGGCTCGGCGACCGACTCGACATCGTCATCGCCAACGCCGGCATCGCGCCCATGGCCGCGACCGACGCGTGGCAGGACGTGCTCGACGTGAACCTCACCGGCGTCTACAACACCGTCGACGTGGCGTACAAGCCGATGATCAAGTTCGGTAACGGGGGCGCGATCGTGCTGACCAGCTCGGTGGCGGGCCTGGTCGGTCTGGGCTCCCCTGTCGCCGGCTCGGTCGGCTACGTCGCCGCCAAGCACGGCATCGTCGGCCTGATGCGGGTGTACGCGAACTTCCTTGCGCCGCACAGCATCCGCGTCAACTCGGTACACCCGGCCGGGGTCAACACCCCGATGATCGACAACGAGTTCACGCGGGCCTGGCTGCAGGGGGCCGCCCAAGAACAGCAGCAGGGCGGACCGGACATGGGCAACCCGATGCCCGTGCAGACCCTCGAAGCCGAGGACATCGCCAACGCGGTGTTCTGGCTGGTCTCCGACGCCGCGCGATACGTCACCGGCATCACCCTGCCGGTCGATGCCGGGTTCGTGAACAAGCTTTGATCCGGTCATGACGCGGCCGGACGGGGTTGCGCGCACCGCGCTGGGACCGATGACCCTGGCGGCCATCGAACAGCACGAACCCGCGGGTCGGCGTCTGGTCGACGACGACCTCGCCGCCGCGTTCCTGCCGGCCCGGGCCCGCGCGCTGGTGCGCCTGACGCGGACCGCGTGGCTGCGCCGTGCGGTGTTCGCAGCCGCCGAACGTCGGGCGCCGGGCATCTGGGCGGCCATCGCGTGCCGCAAGCGTTACATCGACGAACGGTTGTCGGATCCGCTGAACGAAACCGACTGCGTCATCGTGCTGGGCGCCGGTCTGGACACCCGCGGCTGCCGTATCGCCCGCCACGGTGATCTCCCCGTCTACGAGGTGGACCGGGCCGAGGCAGTCGATCACAAGCGCGCGGTGCTGCAACGGATCACCGGCGACGTCCCCCCGTCGATCCACCTCGTCGGCGCCGACCTCGAGACCGACGACCTGATGGCGGCCCTGGAGTCCCACGGATACCGTCGCGATCAGCGCGCTTTCATCATCTGGGAGGGCGTCACCCAGTACCTGAGCGCCGAAGCCGTGGCGGCCACGCTGACGGCGCTGAGCGCGGTGCCACCCGGCAGCCGACTGGTGTTCTCCTACATCCGCCAGGACTTCGTCGACGGCACCGCGCTGCACGGCGCGGACGCGCTGTACCGCCGTTTCCGCCAGCGCACCCGACTGTGGAAGACCGGCATGGTTCCCGAGGAACTGGGCGAGATGCTCGCCGAGCACGGTTGGCGGCTGGTCGAACAGGTCGGCCCCGGCTACTACCGCGACACCTACATTCGGCCGACCGGACGCGTCCTGTCGGCTTCGCCGATCGAGTGGATGGCCCTGGCCGAACGTTGACCGCCGTTCGCGCTGTACGCGGGCCGAAGCGCGTAGGCTGGCTTGCATCCGGTGATCTGCAACACACCGGACGGGGATTTCTGTGCCGGGGGTGAGTCATGACGGAGCCGACCGAGGTCACGGGATCGTGGCGGCCATTCTGATCGCGGAGGACGAACCGCGCATCTCGTCGTTCGTCAAGCGTGGCCTCGAGGGCCAGGGTTTCTCGACCACCGTGGTCGCCGACGGCCCTTCCGCGTACTCGCTGGCGCGGCGCGGCAACCACCAGGTGCTGATCCTCGACATCGGGCTGCCGAAGATGGACGGTCTGACGGTGTTGCGGCGGCTCCGCCAGGAGGGCAACCCGATCGCCGTGATCATGCTGTCGTCGCGCAACAGCACGTCGGATTTCCACGCCAGCATGGCCAGCGGCGCCGACGACTGCCTGGGCAAGCCGTTTCGCTTCGAGGAACTGTTGTCGCGGGTCCGGCGCCATATCGGGCGGTCGCGCCCCCGTGAGGTCACCGAGCTCAAGTACGGCAATCTGCGCCTGGACCTGCGCACCCGCCGCGCCCACGTGGGCGACTACGTGGTGGACCTCTCCGCGCGCGAATGCGCGTTGGCGGAGACGTTCCTGCGCCATCCCGGACAGGTGCTCACCCGCGAGCAGCTGCTCCGTCAGGTCTGGGGACAGAACCACGAACCGGGCTCCAACGTCGTCGACGTCTACGTCCGGTATCTGCGGCGCAAGCTCGGCGCGCAGCGCTTCGTGACCCTTCGCGGTCTCGGGTACCGGCTCGAAGCGGTGTGACCGGTCAGATCTCGATGACCGTCGGCACGATCATCGGCTGGCGCCGGTAGGTCTCCCCCACCCACTTGCCCACGGCACGGCGCACGGCCTGCGCGATGCGGCTCGGATCGGTGACGTTCTGGGCGGCCAGGTTCTCCAGCTCGGCCTCGACCCGGCGCGCCGCGGGTTCGAGCGCCTTGGGGTCCTCGGAGAACCCGCGCGAGTGCAGGTGCGCCGGCGCCGCCGGCTTCCCGGTGCCGCGTCGGACCACGACGGTTACGGCGACGAATCCCGACGACAGGATCAGCCGCTCTCCGAGAGTCGCGTCACCGACGTCGCCGGTGACCAGTCCGTCGACGAACACCTTGCCGACCGGCACGGCGCCGGCCACGCGGGCACGGCCCGCCACCAGATCGACGCTGACGCCGTTCTCGGCGAGCACGATGTTCTCCTCGGGTACCCCCGAACGTGCCGCCAGCGCGGCGTTGGCGCGCAGCATGCGCCAGGTGCCGTGCACCGGCATCACGTTGCGCGGCCGCACGCCGTTGTAGAGGAACAGCAGCTCCCCGGCGTAGGCGTGGCCTGAAACATGAACGCGCGCTTGTTGATTGGTGACGACCCGGGCGCCGATCTTGGCGAGCGCGTCGATGACGCCGAACACCGCCTCCTCGTTGCCGGGGATCAGGGACGACGACAGGATGATCAGATCGCCGTCGGTGAGCGTGATGCTGCGATGCTCTCCGCGCGACATCCGCGACAACGCGGCCATCGGTTCGCCCTGCGTCCCGGTGGTGATCAGCACGACCCGGTCGGCCGGCATCATCTCCGCGGCGCCGATGTCGAGGACGTCCTCGTCGGCCACCCGCAGATATCCCAGTTCGCGCGCGATGCCCATGTTGCGCACCATCGAACGGCCCACGAACGACACCCGCCGGCCCAACGCCACCGCCGCGTCGATGATCTGCTGAACCCGGTCGACGTTGGACGCGAAGCACGCGACGATCACCCGCCCCTGTGCGCCGCGGATCAGGCGGTGCAGGGCGGGCCCCACCTCGCTCTCCGACGGTCCGACGCCGGGGATTTCGGAGTTCGTCGAGTCGCACAGGAACAGGTCGACTCCGGCGTCACCGAGTCTCGACATGCCGGGCAGATCGGTCGGGCGGCCATCGAGGGGCAGCTGATCGAGTTTGATGTCGCCGGTGTGCAGGACCGTGCCCGCGCCGGTGTGGATCCCGATGGCCAGACAGCCGGGTATCGAGTGGTTGACCGCGAAGTACTCGCACTCGAACACCCCGTGGGTGGTGCTCTGCCGCTCGGCCACCTCGACGAGCACGGGTTTGATGCGGTGTTCGCGGCACTTCTCGCTGACCAGCGCCAGGGTGAACTTCGAGCCCACCACCGGGATGTCGGGCCGTAGTTTCAACAGGAACGGGATCGCGCCGATGTGGTCCTCGTGGGCGTGGGTGACGATGATCGCCTCGACGTCGTCGAGACGATCCTCGACGTGCCGGATATCGGGCAGGATCAGGTTCACGCCGGGTTCGTCGTGCGTGGGGAACAGCACGCCGCAGTCGACGATCAGCAGCCGGCCGAGGTGTTCGAAGACCGTCATGTTGCGGCCGATCTCACCGATGCCGCCGAGCGCGGTCACGCGCAGGCCGCCCGGGTCCAACGGTCCGGGTGGGGTCAGCGCGGTTTCCACTACCGAAGCACCGCCGCAGCGCGCATGTCGGCGATCAGTTCCTGCAGCTGCTCGTCGTCGACGGGCATCTGCGGCAGGCGGGGCTCGCCGGCGTCGAATCCCTGCAGCCGCAGCCCGGCCTTGGACAGCGTGACACCGCCGAGACGGTGCTGGGCCGCGTTGAGGGGGGTCAGCGTGACCGCGATTTTGCGGGCGGTCGCGATGTCCCCGGAATTGAAGGCCGTCAACAGATCTCGCAGCTGGCCTGCCGCCACATGGCCCCACACGCTGATGAAGCCGACCGCACCCATGGCCAGCCACGGCAGGTTCAGCGCATCGTCGCCCGAGTAGTACGCCAACCCGGTCTCGGCCATGGTCTGCGCCGCACCGGGCAGATCGGCCTTGGCGTCTTTGACCGCGACGATGTTGGGGTGCCGGGCCAGGATGCGCATGGTGTCCCAGGCGATCGGCACGATCGACCGCGGCGGGATGTCGTAGAGGATCACGGGCAGGTCGGTGGCATCGGCCACCGCCGTGAAATGCCCGACCAGACCCGACTGCGGCGGGCGCGAATAGTACGGCGTGACCACGAGCAGCCCGTGCGCACCGGCGTCCGCGCAGGCCTTTGCCAGATGCACACTGTGCGCGGTGTCATAACTGCCGGCGCCGGCGACGATCCTGGCGCGGTCGCCGACGGCGTCGACCACGGTGCGCAACAATGCGATCTTCTCGTCGTCGGTGGTGGTCGGCGACTCACCGGTGGTGCCCGAGAGCACCAGCCCGTCGCAGCCGGCGTCGACCAGCCGTACGGCCAGCCGAGCTGCGGTTTCGAGATCGAGGCTGCCGTCGGATTTGAACGGAGTCACCATCGCGGTCAACAAAGTGCCCAATCGGGCGGTGACGTCGAAGCCGCTGGTACTCACGCGCAGTAGGTTACCCGGTGGACAGCGGCTGCCACGAATGCATTCGGGTCCTCACACCTCGGTTGCCAGTGGGCTGGTGGCGACCTCGGTGCCGTCGGCCAACACGGTGATCTCGAAGTCGGAAAACACTGCGGGTGCGACGTCGGTCAGCTGCCGCAGGCATGCGATAGCCAGGCGGCGGATCTCGACGTCGGCGTGTTCGCTGGCGCGTACCGCGATGAAGTGCCGCCACGCGCGATAGTTGCCGGTGACGACGATGCGGGTCTCGGTGGCGTTGGGCAGCACGGCGCGGGCGGCCTGGCGCGCCTGCTTGCGGCGCAGGATCGCCGAGCTCGTCTCGGGGTGATCGCCGACGAGCTTGGCCTCCAGCCGCGCCAGCAGCTGCTGGTAGGCGGCACGGCCGGCGTCGGCGGCCTCGGCCAGGATCCTCATGAGCTCGGGATCGTCGTCGATCCCCGGCGGAGCCACGACCTGCGCCTCGTGCTCGGGCACGTACCGCTGCGACAGCTGGGAGTAGGAGAAGTGCCGGTGGCGCACCAGTTCGTGCGTGCACGAACGGGAGATGCCGGTGACGTAGAACGACACCGAGGCGTGCTCGAGCACCGAGAGGTGCCCGACGTCGATGACGTGGCGCAGGTAGGACTCGTTGGTCGCGGTGCGGGGGTTGGGTTTGTCCCAGCTCTGGTAGCAGGCACGGCCGGCGAACTCGGTGAGCGCCTGACCGCCGTCGGCGTCGGTACTCCACGGCACGTCCGGCGGCGCGAAGAACTCGGTCTTGGCGATCAACTGCACACGCATCGGCGCGATCTCGGCCACGGCGTCAAAGCCTAGCGGTCAGTTCGTCTGCACGAAGTCGACGACCACCGACGCCAGTTCGGGGCCCTTGTCTTCCTGCAGGAAGTGTCCGCCGCCGGCGATCGTGGTGTGCGGCCGGCCCGCGGCACCCGGAATCAGCTTGCGCAACGGCGCATCCGCACCGCGGGTGATGGGGTCGGAATCGGAGAACGCGCACAGGAACGGCCGTTCGTAAGTCCGCAGACCCGCCCACGCGGCGCGGTTGGCCTCCGCGGCGGGGTCGTCGGGAGCGGTGGGCACCAGCGTCGGGAACTGCCGCGCACCCGCCTTGTAGGTGTCGTCGGGAAACGGTGCGTCGTAGGCGGCGATGACCTCCGGCGACAGCGTGGACACGCAACCGCCGTCGACGATCTGCCCGACCGGGAAATCGGGTGTCTCCTGGCTGAACCGCTGCCACGCCAGGAACGCCTCACCGGGATGCTGGTCGCCGGTGGGCAGGCTGGTGTTGGCCGCGACCACCCGGGCGAACCGGTCGGGGTGCTCGCTGACCAGTCGCAGCCCGATCAGGCCGCCCCAGTCCTGGCAGACCAGCGTCACCGCGGCCAGGCCGATCGCCTCCACCGCGCCCCAGGTCCAGTCGACGTGAGCCTGGTAGGTGTAGTCCTCGCGGCGGGTCGGCTTGTCGCTGCGACCGAACCCGACCAGATCGACGGCCACCGCACGCAGCCCGGCGTCGACGAGGACGGGAATCATGGTGCGGTACAGGTAACTCCACGACGGTTCCCCGTGCAGCAGCAGAACGGTCTCGCCGTCGCGTGGACCCTCGTCGAGATAGTGCATCCGCAGACCGTCGACGTCGACATACCGCGGCGCGAAGCGGTAACCGGGCAAGTCGGCGAAGCGCTCATCCGGGGTGCGTACGACGTCCACCGGGCCAGTCAATCAGCCCGGCCGACACCGCGTCCCGGTTCTGCGGGGACAGCGTCGAAGTGGTCGTGGCTGATCCGATCGCCTCCGGCGCGCTTGGACCGGTACATGGCTGCGTCGGCGACGCGGATGATGTCGTCGACGAAGTCCGTCAGTTCCCGGGTGGCGCCGGGTTCGGCGGTCACGGTGCAGGTACCGAAACTCGCGGTCACCCCGACGGGAAGACCGGCGACGCCACTTCTGATGCGCTCGACGGTGGCGGCATGCCGGGCGAGTGGATCGATGTCGGCGATCACGAACTCCTCGCCGCCGAGTCGGCCGAGGGCCGCGTCGGGATGACAGGTCGCGCGCAGCACCTCGGCGACCTCGACCAGCACGTGGTCTCCGGCCGCGTGACCGAGGGTGTCGTTGATCAGCTTGAAGTCGTCGAGATCGACCATCGTGACATTCAGGCACTGCCCCGGGGAGCGTCGCGCCATCAGCTCGCACACGGCGCCGTAGAAGCCGCGCCGGTCGAGAAGTCCGGTGAGCGGGTCGCGGTCGGCGTTGCGCAGATCCGTGCGCAGCGCGTGCACCAGCGACTGGACCCCGAACGGAACCCCGATGTTCAACGACAGCACCATCAGGACGGTCCCGACGGTCAGCACCACGTCGCCGGTGTCGACCACCATCCGGGTCGCGGTGACGGCGGTGCAGACCAGCGCGACACCGAGATTGATCAGCATGTGGCTCAGCGCGTGGAAGTAGGCGAGGAATCCGCCGACCGCCGCAAACAGACAACACCCCACCAGCCCGCTGTAGGGGCTCGACATCGCCAGACACATCGCAGCGATGCTGACCGAACAGACGAAGTTGTAGATCATCGACTGGTTGCGCGTCGGCCACCGGCGCAGCCACAGCACCGACGCCCCTAACCCGCACGCCGCGGCCCCGACGGCCACCGCACGACTGGAGGCGTGGTCGGGTCCCGCCGGACTGGCCAGCAACATGACGGGCAGCGCGGCCAGGAGGGCGGTGAAGCCGGAGGTGGCCAGGCGCCACTGCGTCTGAAGACCGCGGTCGCGCAGATAGACGGTGAACCAGTCGAACTGATCGGGCTGGCGCCACCAGCGCCGCGCTGCCTCCATAGGAGTTTCATACTCGACCGTCAATTCAATGCAAAACCGAGTGCGGCCGCGAGCTCACCGCGCTCCCCGACGACCACGTCGTCACATCCCAGCCAACCGGCCATCGTCTGGAGTTCGCCGGCCAGGGCAGCGACCACCCGTGCGGTGTCGACGCCGTCCTCGGCGAACGCACCGACCACATGGAGCGCCCCCTCGGTGCGTTTCAGGTCGACGCGGCCCACCAGTTGTCCGTCGAGCAGAAAAGGCCACACGTAGTACCCGAACTGTCGTTTGGGCGCGGGGGTGTAGACCTCCAGACGGTAGACGAACGCGAACAACCGCTCGACCCGGGGCCGGAAGAAGATCAGCGGATCGAACGGACACAGCAGCGCGGTACCGCGGTCGCGGCGCGGGATGGGTTGACCGGCGCGCAGATACGCCGGCGCGGTCCATCCGTCGACTTCGACCGGTTCGAGCTCGCCGGCAGCGACCAGGTCGGCGATCGCGGGCTTGACCTGACGAGCCGCCAGCCGGAAGTAGTCGCGCAGGTCGGCTTCGGTAGCCACGCCCAGCGCCGTCGCTGCGCGCAACACCAGTTCGCGGATGGCGTCGTCCTCGTCGACGCGGCGGTGGAAGACGTCGGCGGGCAGCACCCGTTCGGCCAGGTCGTAGTGCCGGGCGAACCCGACTCGGGTGGCGGTGGTCAGCACTCCTGACGACCACAGGGCCTCGGCCACCCACTTGGTGTCGCTGCGGTCCCACCAGGGACCTTTGCGCCGGCGTGGTTCCGCTTCCAGGTGGGCCTCGATCTGTCCGGCCGTCGACGGGCCGAGTTCGGTGACCGCGGCGACGATGTCCTCGGCGAGCTTCGGGTTGCGCCTGACGATCTCGGTGCCCCACCGGCCGTGGGTGTACTCGCGCATCCGCCACCTCATCAGAGGCCAGTCGTCGACCGACATCAGCGCCGCCTCGTGCGCCCAGTACTCCACCAGCAGCCGTGGCGATCGCGTCGAGTGGCTCCACGCGGCGCGGTCGAGCAGATCGCGGTCGTAGGGTCCGAGCCGGCTGAACACCGGGGCGTAATGGGCGCGCACCGACACCGACACCGAGTCGAGCTGCAGCAGCTGCACCCGTCCGATCAACCGTTTCAGATGGGCACGGGTGACCGCTGCGGTGGGCTTCTCCTCGTGAAAACCCTGTGCTGCCAGGGCGATACGACGCGCCTGGGCAGCGGTCAGGGTCATGAACGAACGAAGGTGTAGAACCGGTAGCGCAACCCCGCCGAGCTGTCCTGCCATTCGCCTTCGGTGCCGGTCCACGTCTCGTCGAGCATCGGGGCGAGCACGTCGTGGTCCTCCCGGCGCAAATCGAGGTCGACCTCGGTGATCTCACAGCGCGTCGCAAGGGGCATCGCCAGGCCGTAGATCTGGGCTCCACCGATCACCCACGCGTCATCCAACGGTGCGTCCGCCAGATCGGACACGACCTCGGCGCCGTCGGCCCGATACCCGCGCTGCCGGCTGACCACCACGTTGCGCCGGCCGGGCAGCGGACGCACCGACGCCGGCAGCGATTCCCACGTCAACCGGCCCATGATGACGGTGTGGCCCATGGTCAGCTCCTTGAACCGCGCCAGGTCCTCGGGCAGCCGCCACGGGATGCCGCCGTCACGTCCGATCACCCCCGATGTCGACTGCGCCCAGATCAGTCCCAGGCTCACACCGCCACCGGGGCCTTGATCGCCGGGTGCGGATCGTAGTTCTTGATCACGACGTCTTCATAGGTGTAGTCGAAGATCGAATCACGTTGCGCCAACTCCAGTTCCGGGTAGGGACGCGGTTGGCGGGACAGCTGTTCGGTGACCTGGTCGACGTGGTTGTCGTAAATGTGGCAGTCTCCCCCGGTCCAGATGAACTCTCCCACGCCCAGGCCTGCCTGCGCGGCCATCATGTGGGTCAGCAGCGCGTAGCTGGCGATGTTGAACGGGACCCCGAGGAACAGGTCGGCGCTGCGCTGATACAGCTGGCACGACAACTTTGCGTCGGCGACGTAGAACTGGAAGAACGCATGACACGGGGGCAACGCCATCTGCGGGATCTCACCCACGTTCCACGCCGAGACGATGTTGCGCCGGGAGTCGGGGTCGGTCCTGAGCAGCTCGAGTGCCGCGCTGATCTGGTCGATGTGCCGGCCGTCGGGGGTCGGCCAGGACCGCCACTGCACCCCGTAGACGGGGCCGAGATCACCGGCGGGTGAGGCCCATTCGTCCCAGATGGTGACTCCGCGCTCCTGCAGCCACCGCACGTTGGAGTCGCCGCGCAGAAACCACAGCAACTCGTAGACGATCGACTTGGTGTGCACCTTCTTGGTGGTGATCAGCGGGAAGCCGGCGTTGAGGTCGTAGCGCATCTGATGGCCGAAGACGCTGCGGGTCCCGGTACCGGTCCGATCGGATTTCGCGACGCCGGTGTCGAGCACCAGGCGAAGAAGGTCCTCGTAGGGGGTGGGGATCGGCACGCGGTTCAGCTTACGTCGGCTGATATGGAGTACAACGGAACCCATGCCGACGATCACCGACACCGTGACGACTCCCGACGGTTCCTGCCCGGTCAGCCTGCACACCCCCGATGGCGATGGCCCGTGGCGCGGGATCGTGATGTACCCCGACGCCGGGGGCGTGCGCGAGACGTTTCGGGCGATGGCCGACCGCCTGGCGGGCTTCGGCTACGCGGTTCTGCTTCCGGACGTGTACTACCGCGACGGCGACTGGGCCCCGTTCTCGATGGCGACGGTGTTCGGCGACCCGAATGAGCGTCAGCGGTTGTTCTCGATGATCTCGAAGGTGACGCCGGAGTTCATGACCGCCGACGCCGGCGCCTTCTTCGACTACCTCGCCGCGCGCCCGGAGGTGACCGGTGAGTCGTTCGGGACCACGGGTTACTGCATGGGTGGACGCACGTCGCTGATCGTCGCGGGCCGGGTACCGCAGCGGGTGGCCGCGGCGATGTCCTTCCACGGCGGCGGATTGGTGACCGAGGAACCCGACAGCCCCCATCTGCTGGCCGATCGCATCGGGGCGGCGGTGTACGTCGGTGGGGCCAAGGACGACCGGGCCTTCACCAAGAAGGACGCCGAGACCCTGGACAAGGCACTCAGCGACGCGGGCGTGCAGCACACCATCGAGTGGTATCCGGCGATGCACGGGTTCGCCGTTCCCGACAACGCGCCGTTCGACGAGCAGGCCGCCGAGACCCATTGGGAGGCGATGCGCTCGTTCTTCGCCGCGCACCTGTCCTAGCGTTTTCGCCGGGCGCCCAGGTAGCCCGACAGGCTGCCGGCGATGCCGCGCGCGGCGTAGAAACCGGCCAGCACCGACAGCAGGATCAGCACCACGAACATCACCAGCCAGTTCGTCCGGTCGTGGTCGACGTTCCACCACACGACGGTGAACAGGACCGCGCAGACGAACACCACGATGTCGCGCCAGTTGCCCCGGTAGGACAGCGCCATCTCCCGCAGCTAGCGGTTCTTGTCGATGCCGGCGATCAACCCGTCGATGCGCAGGTCGATGACGCGTTGCAGTTCGGCGCGCCGGTGCACCTGGTCTTCGGGTATCCGTTCGAGCAGGTCCATGTCGGCGGCGATGTTGCCGCGCACGTCGGGACCCTTGAGACTGCCGGCGGCCAGACCGAGCAACGCTCCCCCGGCGATCGGCGCGCCGGCCAGGGCGAATTCTGCGAATCCGGGCATCGGGGGTCCTCCGTCGGTTCCATCAACCTCGCGGCCGGCGCGCTGCCGAGCTCATAGGCATGGTCGCGCATAGCGGCGCCCAGAGGAGCTTTGAGCTCCAGCGTGTCGGCGATCTGCTCTCACCCCGAGATCAGCCGTCCATCAGCCCGGCGGCGACGGTGGCCCCGAGATTCCAGCAGGCCTCCAGGTCCTCTTTCGTGGGTTTGCCCGCCACCACCACGGTCTCGGCGACCCGCTCCCAGCCCAACCCGGCGGTGATGCCGTCGACCGCGCGTTCGGCACCCTCGGTGCCCTCGTTGCCGTGGATGTAGAGCCCGAACGGCCGGCCGCCGGTCGCGTCGAGCATCGGGTAGTACGAGTGGTCGAACGCGTGCTTGAGGGCACCCGAGATGTAGCCCAGGTTGGCGGGTGTGCCCAGCAGATAGCCGTCGGCCTCGAGCCAGTCGGTCGTCGACACCGACAACGCCGGGCGCCGGACGACGTCGACGCCCTCGATGTCGGGATCGGTCGCACCCGACACCACTGCCTCGAGCATCTCCTGGCAGTGCGGCGACGGCGTGTGGTGGACGATCAGCAGTGTGCGGCTCACCGTGCGGCCTCCTCCAACTCGACCGCCTTCTTCATCGCCTCTCTGGCCCGTGACCTGTCCCCCGCGTAGTCGTAGGCACGGGCCAGGCGGTACCAGCGACGCCAGTTGCCGGGGTCGGCTTCGACTTCGTCGCGGACCTGTTCGAACAGCGCGTCGGCGGCGGCGCGCTCGATCCGACCCGACGGGCGGCGCGGCAGGTCACTGACGTCGAGCTCGAGTCCCTCGTCGGCGGCCAGGCGTGCCAGCCGCTGATGGGCCAGGCCGGCACGCAGCGTCGCGATCATCGCCCAGAGGCCGATGACGGGCAGCACGGACAGGGCGGCGCCGAGACCGATCGCCGCGGGCTCCCCGGAGGTGAGCAGCTTCCAGGCGATGCGGCCCAGCAGCACGAAGTAGACGACGAGCGCGGCGCACATGAGGCCGATCAGCAGTTGAATGCGCAGTGCGCGCGCCCCGTCGCTCATGTCAGGTCGAGCAGCGGCTCGATGCCGATGGTCAATCCAGGGCGTTCGGCGGCTTTGCGCACGGCCAGCAGTACACCGGGGACGAACGAGGTGCGGTCGATGCTGTCGTGCCGGATGGTCAGGGTCTCCCCCTCGGTGCCGAACAGCACCTCCTGGTGGGCGACCAGCCCGGCCAGTCGCACCGAGTGCACCGGCACGCCGTCGACGTCGGCGCCGCGGGCCCCGTCGAGTCCGGTGCTGGTGGCATCGGGGTTGGGCGGCAGCCCTTTTCGGGCCTCGGCGATCAGCCGCGCGGTGCGGGTCGCGGTGCCCGAGGGGGCGTCGGCCTTGTGCGGGTGGTGCAGTTCGATGACCTCGACGGACTCGAAGTACCGTGCGGCCTGCTGGGCGAAGTGCATCGACAGCACCGCCCCGATGGCGAAGTTCGGCGCGATGAGCACCGAGACGTCCGGCTTGTCCGCCAGCCAGTTGCGGACCTGGTCGAGGCGTTCCTCGGTGAAGCCGGTGGTGCCGACGACGGCGTGAATCCCGTTGTCGATCAGGAACTTCAGGTTGTCCATCACCACGCTGGGATGGGTGAAGTCGATGACCACCTCGGTCCGGGAGTCGACCAGCGACGGCAACGGGTCGTCCGCGTCGACGCCGACGGTGAACGTCAGGTCCTCGGCGGCCTGGACTCCGGCCACCATCGTCGCGCCGACCTTGCCCTTGGCACCCAGAACTCCGACTCGCATGGGCACACCCTAACGGCAGCGCGCTTGATCGAAGTGACCGGTCGAGTCGCCGACTGTGCGTCCAGGGCGAGGATCGCGGCGTTTTTCCGCCGACGATTCACGCTCGATGAGCAGCGCCGGCGACATCCTCGGCGAAGACGGAGACGACGGGCCACCACCGGGGTTAGCCTCGGAAAATGAGCAGCGCAGCGCGGTTGAGCGTTCTGGCGGCGGGTGCGCTGCTGTGCGCGACTTCGACGGCTGCACCGGCCCCTGCAGTCCCCGTGTACGGCAGCAACGGGGTCTTCGGCGTCACCACGCAGCCGCGCGACGGCTGGGCGACTACCTACATAGCGCCGGGACGGTATCGCGTCGACCAGTCGCCGAGCATGCACCCGTACCAGAGTCCACCGGGGCGATGGCTGCGGTGTCGCGAATTCCCTTGTGCTGAAACCTCGCCGGGCAACATCATCGCCACCGGCGCGGCGGTGCGCGACGCCCCGACCTTCGTCGACATCCTGCCCACCGACGTCGCGGTCGCGCTGCACAACGTGACGCTGACCGCGGCGTGACGCCACAGCGGTGACTTCGTGCCCGCCACGATTACTTCACAGGTAGAGAAGACCTCAAGGAGTCATCATGCGTGTCGGCGTCCCGACCGAGATCAAGAACAACGAGTTCCGGGTCGCACTCACGCCCGCCGGCGTCGCGGAGTTGGTCAGCCGCGGTCACGAGGTGCTGATCCAGTGCGGGGCCGGTGACGGGTCGTCGATCTCCGACAGCGACTTCAAGCGCGCGGGTGCACAGCTGGTCGCCACCGCCGAGGAGGTCTGGGCCGAAGCCGAGCTGCTCCTGAAGGTCAAGGAGCCGATCGAGGCCGAGTACCCCCACCTGCGGGCCGGGCAGACGTTGTTCACCTACCTGCACCTCGCGGCATCCCGGCCCTGCACCGAAGCGCTGCTGGCCGCGGGTACCACCGCCATCGCCTACGAGACCGTGCAGGAAGCCGACGGGTTCCTCCCGCTGCTCGCCCCGATGAGCGAAGTGGCCGGCCGACTGTCGGCGCAGGTCGGCGCCTACCACCTGATGCGCAGCCACGGCGGTCGCGGCGTGCTGATGGGCGGGGTCCCGGGCGTCGCCCCGGCCCAGGTCGTGGTCATCGGCGGCGGCACCGCCGGATCTCACGCCGCACGCGTGGCCGCCGGAATGGGGGCACACGTCACGGTTTTCGACGTCGACATCCCGAGGTTGCGTGCGCTCGACGCCGAATTCGGCGGTCGTGTCCAGACCCGCTGGTCGACCGCACTCGACCTCGAGGACGCGGTCGAGGGCGCCGACCTGGTGATCGGTGCGGTACTGGTTCCGGGCGCCAAGGCCCCCACCCTGGTCTCGAATTCCACGGTGTCGCGGATGCGTCCGGGTGCGGTCCTGGTGGACATCGCCATCGACCAGGGCGGTTGCTTCGAGGATTCCCGACCCACCACCCACGACGACCCCACCTACCGCGTGCACGACACCGTCTTCTACTGCGTGGCCAACATGCCGGGCGCGGTGCCACGAACCTCGACGTTCGCGCTGACCCACGCCACCCTGCCCTACGTCGTGGAGCTGGCCGACCACGGCTGGCGGGAGTCGTGCCGTGCTGATCGCGCTCTGGCACATGGGCTTTCGACCCACGAGGGCGCTGTGTTGAATCGTCAGGTGGCCGACGGCCTGGGTCTTGCGTTCACCGACCCGGCCGACGTGCTCGCTCAGTCGTAGAGGTCGCCGTCGACGTAGAACCAGCGACCCGCACGACGGGCGAACCGCGAGCGCTCGTGCAGCGCCCCGTACCGGTGTTGGGCCCGGAACTCCACCTCGCCGGTGTCGTCGTCGACACCTCCGGCCACCCGGTCGACGATCTCCAGACGCGTCCACGTCACCGTCGCGTCGTCGGTCACCTCGGGCGGGCGGGTGCGCGGATGCCACGTGCGCCACACATACGCGGCGTCGCCGACGACGTAGGCGCTGTACCGGGACCGCATCAGCTCCTCGGCAGTCTGCGCCTGCCTCTCCCCGACATGCAACGGCCGACAGCACACGCCGTAGAGCGCGGTACTGCCGCACGGGCACGGGTGATCGGAACGCACGCATGCAGTCTGCCGCACCTGTGCGCACGTAACCTCGAGGGATGTCCCCTCTTGCCGACCTGCTCCCGAACGCACCGACCACCGCGTCGGCGGCGCTGGAACTCTACGATTCGCTGCCACCGGTGGATACCGAGGCGATGATCGGCACCTGGCACGGCGCCGAGGTTCCGACGGGCCACCCCTTCGACGGTCTGCTGACCGCGACCGGATGGTGGGGGAAGCAGTTCGTCGACGGCGAGCACGTCCATCCGCTGCTGTTCCCCACCGCCGACGGTCGCGCGCTGTGGCCGCTCAACCCGGCATCGGCGTTCTCCGGTCTCGGTATCGCGACGCGCATTCCCGCTCTCAAGAGATTCCGGTACACGCGCGCCTTCTCCGCTCTGCGCCCTGCGCTGCGGGCCCGCGGTCCCAAAGCGCGGCTGCGCACCACCCGCTACCGGGGCGTGGATACCGCGACGATGATCTACGACCAGGTGCCGGTCAACGACGTCTTCCGGCTGATCGACGAAGACACGGTGCTGGGCGCGATGGATCTACGGGGCTTGCCGGTGCCGTATTTCTTTGCGCTGCAACGGGACGACTCACTGCCGGTGGTCTAGCTCGGCGACCAGCAGCGAGGCCAGCTCCCCGATCAGCGGCCGGGAGCCCGGCGCGTCGGGATCATCGGTGGCCGAACGCACCATCAGCGACAGCAGCAGCCGTTGCCCGTCCGGGCCGTACGCGATGCCGACGTCGTTGGTGGAGCCGTAGTCGCCGCTGCCGGTCTTGTCCGCGGTCGTCCAGCCCTCGGGCAGACCGGGCCGCATGCTGGAGGTCTGGTTGCCCCGCATCCATTCCTCGAGCAGGTCACGGTCGGCCGGTGCCAGCGCGTCCCCGACGAGCAGATTGCGGTAGCCGTTGCCGATCGCGCGCGGCGTGGTGGTGTCGCGGGGGTCCCCGGGGACCGCGGAGTTCAGTTCGACCTCCCACCGGTCCAGCCGGGTGCGGTCGTCGCCGATGCTGCGGGCGAATTCGGTGATGGCCGGCGGGCCGCCGAGGGTGCGCAGCATCAGGTTGGCCGCGGTGTTGTCGCTCTGCTGCACCGCGGCCACGCACAGTTCGGCCAATGTCATCGTGGCTCCGACACGCGGTTCGGTCAGCGGTGAATGCGGCTGGATGTCCCGCGCCTCGACCGGGATCGCATCGGTCAGCGCCAGCTGACCCCGACGGGCGCGCTGCAGCACCGCCGCGGCGGCGTAGCCCTTGAACGTCGAACACATCGCCCGCGGCTCGTCCGCGGCGAACGCCACGGTCCTGCCGGTGTCGAGATCGACGGCGTAGAGGGCGATCCGAGCACCATGGCGACGCTCGAGTTCTTCGAGGCGCTGCCCGAGATCCGGGGATGCAGACGCGCGCGGCGCGCATGCGGTGAGAGCGGCCAGCGTCAATCCGCCGACCAGGACCTGCCTTCGGGATACGGAAACCATCGCGAGCCACCCTAACCCCGCGGGCGGGTGGTCAGCTCGCGATTTTCTGCAGCGGACGCGGCAGTGCACGCTTGCCGCGCACCGGGCCGAGCACGGCCGCACCGAACGGCTGGCTCAGCAGTTGCCGGGCCACGGCGTTGACCTCGTCGACGGTGACGGCGTCGATGCGGGCCAGGGTGTCGGCGATCGTGTGGTGTTCGCCGTGGTTGAGTTCGCTCCGACCGATGCGGTGCATCCGCGACGCGGAGTCCTCCAGTCCGAGCACCAGTCCGCCGCGCAACGAGCCTTTGGCGATGCGGCACTCGTCGGCAGTCAGACCGTCCCGGACGACGTCGTCGAGGACGTCGGTGGCCACTCGGACGACCTCGTCGAAACGCTCCGGCTGACAGCCGGCGTAGATCGACAGTGCACCGCTGTCGGCGAACGTGTCGACGGTCGAGTACACCGAGTACGCCAGCCCGCGGGTTTCCCGGATCTCTTGGAACAGGCGGGAACTCAGTCCGCCGCCGAGCGCGGTGTTGAGCACCCCCAGCGCCCAGCGGTGCTCCCAGTGCCGGCCCGGGGTGCGGACCCCCATCGACAGATGGGTCTGCTCCGATTCGCGGCGGATCAGCTGCAGTGTCGGGCGTCCCGGCATCCGTCCGGCACCGCGTCGCGGTGCCACCGGCGTGCGCCCCCGCACCAGGTGCCGGCCGAAGTGTTCGCGCACCAGGGCGACGACCTCGTCGTGGTCGACGTTGCCGGCGACGGCGACGACCATGCGGTCCGGTGTGTAGCGGCGTACGTGGAAGGAGTTGAGCTGCGCGCGGGTCATCGACGAGATCGACTCGACACTGCCGATCACCGGTCGGCCCACCGGGTGTTCGCCGAACATCGCCGACAGGAACACGTCGCCCAGCGTGTCCTCGGGATCGTCGTCGCGCATCGCGATCTCCTCGAGCACGACGTCACGTTCGATCTCGACATCCTCGGCCAGACAACGGCCGCGCAACACCACGTCGGCGACCAGATCCAAACCGAGCGCGAGGTCCGAGTCGAGCACGTGGGCGTAGTAGCAGGTGTGCTCGCGAGAGGTGAACGCGTTGAGCTCACCGCCCACCGCGTCCATCGCCTGCGCGATCTGCACGGCGCTGCGGGTCGGGGTCGCCTTGAACAGCAGGTGCTCCAGGAAGTGCGCGGCACCGGCCACGCTGCGACCTTCGTCGCGGGAACCGACGCCGACCCACACCCCGACCGAAGCCGAGTGCACCGACGGGATGTACTCGGTGACCACCCGCAGCCCCCCGGGCAGCTGGGTGCGTCGCAGGCCAGTGTCGTCCGGGGCGTCGCTGCGCCGCGAACGGCGCAGCGACGACGAACTAGCTATTGGCGGTCGCGGCATCAGCTGGTGCGGCCGCGTCATCCGAGGTGGTCGCCGCCGCCTCGTCCTCGGCCACGAGCACCAGCGAGATCTTGCCGCGGTTGTCGATGTCGGCGATCTCGACGCGCAGCTTGTCGCCGACCTTGACGACATCCTCGACCTTGTTGATCCGCTTGCCGCGCCCGAGCTTGGAGATGTGCACCAGGCCGTCGCGCCCCGGCAGCAGGGACACGAACGCTCCGAAGTCGGTGGTCTTGACCACGGTGCCGAGGAACCGCTCGCCGATCTTGGGCAGCTGCGGGTTGGCGATCGCGTTGATCTTGTCGATCGCGGCCTGCGCCGAGAGCCCGTCGGCGGCCCCGACGAACACGGTGCCGTCGTCCTCGATGGAGATCTGCGCGCCGGTCTCCTCGGTGATCGAGTTGATCATCTTGCCCTTGGGCCCGATGACCTCGCCGATCTTGTCGACCGGCACCTTGATCGTGGTGATCCGCGGGGCGTACGGGCTCATCTCGTCGGGCTCGTCGATGGCCTCGGCCATCACGTCCAGGATGGTCAGGCGCGCGTCCTTGGCCTGGGCCAGCGCAGCCGCGAGCACCTGCGACGGGATTCCGTCGAGCTTGGTGTCGAGCTGCAACGCCGTGACGATGTCCTTGGTGCCGGCGCACTTGAAGTCCATGTCGCCGAATGCGTCCTCGGCGCCGAGGATGTCGGTCAGCGTGACGAAGCGACGTTCGACGCCGCCGCCTTCCACCTCGACGTCGTCGGAGACCAGACCCATGGCGATACCCGCGACCGGGGCCTTGAGCGGCACACCGGCGTTGAGCAACGACAGCGTCGAGGCACACACCGAGCCCATGGACGTGGAACCGTTGGAGCTCAATGCTTCTGACACCTGACGGATGGAGTACGGGAACTCCTCCACGCTGGGCAGCACCGGCATCAGGGCCCGCTCGGCCAGCGCGCCGTGGCCGATCTCGCGGCGCTTGGGCGATCCGACGCGGCCGGTCTCACCGGTCGAGTACGGCGGGAAGTTGTAGTGGTGCATGTAGCGCTTGGACGTCTCCGGTCCCAGCGAGTCGATCTGCTGGGCCATCTTCATCATGTCCAGGGTGGTGATGCCCATGATCTGGGTCTCGCCGCGCTCGAACAGGGCGCTGCCGTGGGCGCGCGGGATGACCGCGACCTCGGCGGAGAGGGCACGGATGTCGGTGACACCGCGGCCGTCGATGCGGAAGTGATCGGTCAGGATGCGCTGACGCACCAGCTTCTTGGTCAGCGCGCGGTAGGCGGCGCCGATCTCCTTCTCCCGGCCGGCGTACTGCTCGGCCAGGCGCTCGAGCACCTCGGCCTTGATCTCGTCGGTGCGGTCGTTGCGCTCGTTCTTGCCGGCGATGGTCAGCGCCTCGGCCAGCGCGTCGGTGGCCACCGAGGCGACCGAGTAGTAGACGTCCTCGCCGTACTCGGGGAACAGCGGGTACTCGGCGGTTTCTTTACCGGCCGCGTCGTTGAGCTCCTGCTGCGCGGTGCACAGCGCGGCGATGAACGGCTTGGCCGCCTCCAGACCTTCGGCCACGACGGTCTCGCTGGGCGCGGTGGCGCCGGCGTTGACGAGCTCGATGACGTTGTCGGTGGCCTCGGCCTCGACCATCATGATCGCGACGTCGTCCTTGCCGTCGTTGACGACCTTGCGGCCGGCGACGACCATGTCGAACACCGCACGCTCGAGCTGCTCGACGGTCGGGAACGCCACCCAGGTGCCGTCGATCAGCGCGACGCGCACACCGCCGACCGGACCGGAGAACGGCAGGCCGGAGATCTGCGTCGACGCCGAGGCGGCGTTGATCGCGAGCACGTCGTAGAGGTCCTGCGGGTTCAGGCTCAGCACGGTCACCACGACCTGGATCTCGTTGCGCAGGCCCGAGACGAAGGTCGGGCGCAGCGGCCGGTCGATCAGGCGGCACGTCAGGATCGCGTCGGTGGACGGGCGGCCCTCACGACGGAAGAACGAACCGGGGATGCGGCCCGCCGCGTACATCCGCTCCTCCACGTCGATGGTCAACGGGAAGAAGTCGAAGTGGTCTTTCGGGGTTTTGCTGGCGGTGGTGGCGCTCAGCAGCATGGTCTCGTCGTCGAGGTAGGCGACGACGGCGCCGGCGGCCTGCTGGGCCAGCCGGCCGGTCTCGAAACGGATGGTGCGGGTGCCGAAGCTCCCGTTGTCGAGCACGGCGGTCGATTCGTACACGCCTTCTTCAATTTCAACGGCAGACATAGAAGTCCGTTGGGCCTCTCTGGGTCATCATTCACCTGTTTCGCGTGAGCACGCGCATGAATGCGGACAACACTGCGGGCTGCCGGGGTTCCCGGAAACCCGGCCCGGATGTGGCGACGGCCGTCAGTCGAAGCGGCCGGAGTCCTGCTCCGGCAGCCACTACCGAAGACCGCGCGATCGGGCGGTTCTTTCGTGTCACGCGGGAGCGAGGCCGGCGGTCTGCACAGCACCGCACCCGGGTTGTTCGCGCCGTACGGCAAGCGAACGGATCTCATGCTACATCGCGGCAGCGCGGTTATCGAAAAGCCGCGCGGCCAGGACGCACCACGACAACAGGCGCCCCGCTGCGGGGCGCCTGTGATGTCCTGCGAGGGGTCAGCGACGCAGACCGAGGCGGTCGATGAGCGACCGGTAACGCTGCACGTCGACCTGCGCGACGTACTTGAGCAGCCGACGGCGACGACCGACCAGCAGCAGCAGACCGCGACGCGAGTGGTGGTCGTGCTTGTGCTTCTTGAGGTGCTCGGTGAGGTCGACGATCCGCTTGGTCAGCAACGCCACCTGGGCCTCCGGCGAACCGGTGTCGGTGTCGTGCAGGCCGTACTGGCCGAGGATCTCTTTTTTCTGTTCGGCGGTGAGCGCCACGAAACGACTCCATCTATTCCAGTCCGCGTGGTGAAACCTGGGATTCCCCAGAAGGGCGCGGCCACCGCGAACTGCAGCACACGCCGGGTCGGCAGGCAGCTTAGCAGCGTGCTGCGCCGTGCCGCGAATCGCGCGCCCGGTCTACGTCAGGACGCTGCGGGCGCGTTCGGTATCGGCGTGCATCGCGGTGACCAGGTCCGACACCGAGTCGAACTTCTCCTGGCCGCGCAGCCGGGCGACGAAGTCGACCGCGACGTGCTGTCCGTACAGGTCCGCCGAGGTGTCCAGCACGAACGCCTCGACGGTGCGCGTGCGTCCGGAGAAGGTCGGGTTGGTGCCCACCGAGACGGCCGCCTGGTATCGCTCCCCCGGGACGACCGAGCCGACCACCGGTCCGTGCCCCAGCACGGTGAACCAGGCGGCGTAGACCCCGTCGGCCGGGATCGCCGAGTACATCGGCGGTGCGACGTTGGCGGTCGGGAAGCCCAGCCCGCGCCCGCGGCCGTCGCCACGCACCACCACACCCTCGACGCGATGCGGCCGGCCCAGCGCTTCGGCCGCGGCGCCCATGTCGCCGGCGTCCACGCAGGAGCGGATGTAGGTCGACGAGAACGTCACCCGGTCGTCGCGGTCGGGTTCCGGGTCCTCGGCGACCAGGGTCAACGAATCGACGGCGAAGCCGAACCGCTCCCCGGCCTGACGCAGCAGGTCCACGTTGCCGGCGGCCTTCTTGCCGAAGGTGAAGTTCTCACCCACGACCACCTCGACGACGTGGAGTTGCTCCACCAGCAGCTCGTGGATGTAGCGCTCGGGCGTGAGCTTCATGAAGTCGGCGGTGAACGGCATCACCAGGAACACGTCGATGCCGAGTTCCTCGACCAGTTCGGCGCGGCGGGTCAGCGTGGTCAGCTGGGCGGGATGGCTGCCCGGGAACACGACCTCCATCGGATGCGGATCGAAGGTCATCAGGACCGTGGGGACCCCGCGCGACCGGCCCGCCTTCACGGCACGGCTGATCAGCTCCTGATGTCCGCGATGGACGCCGTCGAACACCCCGATCGTGACGACGCATCGACCCCAGTCGGTGGGGATTTCGTCCTGCCCCCGCCAGCGCTGCACGCCGCAAGCCTACGACCCCGACCACCACGCCGTCCCAGCAGCACCACCTGTTTCTGTGATGATTGCCTAAACTTCGTTGGTGTGAGTCCTGACACGAACCCTGCCGACCTGACGACAGTGGCTCAGGACTACCTGAAGACGATCTGGACCGCCCAGGAATGGTCGCCGGACAAGATCAGCACCAAGCTGCTCGCCGAACGGATCGGGGTCTCGGCGAGCACGGCGTCGGAGTCGATTCGTAAGCTCGCCGACCAGGGCCTGGTCAATCACGAGAAGTACGGCGCGGTCACCCTGACCGAGGCCGGCCGGCGCGCCGCGCTGGCGATGGTGCGTCGGCACCGCCTGATGGAGACGTTCCTGGTCCGCGAACTGGGTTACAGCTGGGACGAGGTGCACGACGAGGCCGAGGTCCTCGAGCACGCGGTGTCGGATCTGATGCTCGACCGGATCGACGCCAAGCTGGGGTATCCGACGCGCGACCCGCACGGCGACCCGATCCCCGCCGCCGACGGAAAGGTGCCGACACCGCCGGCCCGGCAGCTCTCGGCCTGTCAGGACGGTGACGCCGGCACCGTGGCACGCATCTCCGACGCCGATCCGGAGATGCTGCGGTATTTCGACACCGTCGGGATCACCCTGGACTGCCGGGTGCGGGTGGTCGCGCGGCGTGATTTCGCAGGCCTGATCTCAGTGGCCGTGCAGGGCCCGCGTGGGACAGCCGACGAAACCACCGTCGATCTGGGTAGTCCGGCAGCAGAAGCAATCTGGGTTGTCGCATAACAGGGGGTTCACCGATGGCAAAACTGGAGTTGAAGCGCTCGCTGGCGATGCCGGCCGAGAACGCGTGGGCGCACGCATCGAACCTGTCGACGCTCGGCGAGTGGATGCCGATGCATCAGGGGTGGCGTTCGGAGGTTCCCGACGAGATCACCGTGGGCACCACCATCGTCGGCGTGGCCGGAGCCAAGGGCATGCGCAACCGTGTGACGTGGACCGTGCAGGAGTTCGACCCGCCGCGGGCTCTGGCGGTCAGCGGCGAAGGGGTCGGCGGCACCCGCTACAAGATGACCATGCGGGTCACCGAGGTCGACGACGGCTGCACGTTCAGCGTGCGGATGGACCTCGGCGGCGCCCCGTTGTTCGGCCCGATCGGCGCGACCGCGGTACGCGCGGTCAAGGGCGACATCGACAAAGCCATCAAACGGTTCGAACAGCTCTACGCGTAGTCGGGACGCTCAGAACGCCCAGCTGTGGCCCGGTGCGACGACGAAACCGTGCTCACCGTAGTGGCGGTCGGGCGGGTCCGGGGTGTCGGGCGGCCAGCTGTCGGGCCTGCGCGCCAGGCACGCCAGCGCGTCGTCGCTGATCACCGCGCACTCGACCCCATTGCCCGCCGCGAGCTTCGACCCCGTCGGTAGCAGCGGGAACGACTCGACGCCGTCGGTGCCTGCGGTGTCCGTGCGTGTCAGCATCCCCGGTCGCGTCAAGGACACCGACGCGGAATCGATGCCGTCGGACATCGCGGGCCTCGACGCCGAACAGGACACGCCCAGTTCGGCGATCAGACTGTTCTGGCAGTGCAGCCCCGACGGGGTGCTGAATGCCCAGCCCGAGGTGCTGGGACGCGCACCCAGCACCTGATAGGTGGCGGGGTCGACCTCGGGATAGACGTCGAGGTCGGGGAACTGCGCCGGGAGCGCCGACGCGGCGGGGACGCCGCACAGTGCCGTCACGGCGACCATCGCCGTGCACACCGACCCCGCTGCCCGAGAGAACCGCACGGCTGTTACATCGGCACCGCAGGGGCGACGTTACTGGCCGAGCCGTCAGCTCAGCGAGTTCTGCTCGGCGTCCGCGGCGTAGATCCCGAGCAGGTCACGCGCGGAGACCATGCCGACCAGGTCGCCGTCTCGTTCCACCAGGACGTGGCGGATGTAGCGGTCCATCATCCGGGTCGCGACCTTGGCGACGGTGTCGTCGGCGTCGCACCAGATCAACGTCTTGCTGGCGACGTCGGCCGCGGGCACCGACGACGGATCCTGCCCGGACGCGACCACCCGCACCACGTCGCGCTCGGTGACCAGCGCCTTGGGCCGCGGCGCGTCTCCCACCACGACCGCGCCCACCTCGTTGTCGACGATCGTCTTCGCGACGTCGGCGACGGTGGCGTCGTCGGCTACCCGGATCACCGCATCGCCGGTGATCGTCGAGATCTGGATCGAACCTGCTGCAGGAATCTCAGTCATGTCTCCATGGTGGCATCCGAGCCGCTACAGCGTCGCGGGTCGTAGCACCACCACCGAGCGGGTGCGTTCGGGTTCGTCGGCCAGCAGCGCGATGACCCTGCCGTCCGGTGCCACCGCGGCGTAGACGCCGTCGATCCCCGCGGGCGCCAATGCCCGCCCGTGGCGCGCGGATTCGGCTTCGTCGGCCGACAGATCCCGGCGGGCGAACGCCAGCAGACACGCCTGGTCCAGCGGGTAGCTGAGCTGCGGTGCGTCGGCGAGTTCGTCGAGCGTGCGGGCCTGTTCGAGACCGAACCGGCCGACGCGGGTGCGCCGCAACGCCGTCAGGTGACCCCCGACCCCCAGCGCGGTGCCGACGTCACGTGCCAGCGCGCGGATGTAGGTGCCGCTGGAGCAGTCCACGACGACATCGACGTCGACGAACTCGCCGTCGCGGCGCACCGCCGTGGCCTCGAACCGGTCGATGCGCACCCGGCGCGCCGCGAGTTCGACGGCCCGACCCTCGCGGGCCAGCTGATAGGAGCGTTTCCCGTCGACCTTGATCGCGCTGACCGTCGAGGGCACCTGGTCGATCTCGCCGCGCAGCGCGCCGATCGCCGCATCAATCTGCTCGTCGGTCACCGCCGACGCGCAAACCGTTTGCAGCACTTCGCCTTCGGCGTCCTCGGTGGTGGTGGTCTGACCCAGCCGGACGGTGGCCAGATAGGTCTTGTCGGTGGCGGTGAGCAGGCCGAGCACCTTGGTGGCGCGCTCGATGCCGACGACCAGGACACCGGTGGCCATCGGGTCCAGCGTGCCGGCGTGGCCGACCTTGCGGGTGCCGAACAGCCGGCGGCAGCGGCCGACCACGTCGTGACTGGTCATCCCGCCCGGCTTGTCGACGATGACCAGTCCGGGATCGGGTGCACGCCTGGCAGTCGCGCTCACAGCACGATCGCGGTCAGCGCGATGCCGTTGCGGATCGACCAGCGGCCGGTCAGGCGCTGCAACGGCGGACCCGACTCGGCCTGCGGGTCGATCAGGATCTGCGAGGTGAACGTGCCGGACTCCCCCGAACGGGCCACCTCGAACGTGATGTGGGCATCCTCGAAACCCAACCAGCGGTGGGTCAGCGGATACCAGACCTTGTAGGTGGCCTCCTTGGCGCAGAACAACACCCGGTCCCAGTGCACACCGGACGGCAGGGCGCCCAGCTCGGCGCGTTCCTCGGGCAGGCTGATCGCGTCGAGCACACCGTTGGGCAGCACGTCGTGCGGCTCGGCGTCGATACCGACCGAACGCACGTGCCCGCGCCGGCCCACGGCGGCGCCGCGGAAGCCCTCGCAGTGGGTGAGGCTGCCGACGATGCCGTCGGGCCAGCGGGGTTCGCCCTTCTCGCCCTTGAGGATCGGTACCGGTTGCTCACCGAGATCTGCCAGCGCCCGGCGCGCGCAGTGGCGCACCGTGATGAACTCGTTGCGACGCTTGGCCACCGACTTGGCGATCAACGGCTCCTCTTCGGGCAGCGGAGCCAAATCCGGTGCATCGTCGTACATTTCGGCCGCGGCCAACGCATCGCTGTGCGCGGGCAGCACGCCGGCCAGCAGATTGGCTGCGATCACGACCGGTCCTTGATCCGCTGTTGCATCTTGCTGGCGTGGTCGCGCATCTCCTGGGTGATCTGGAAGTGCCCGCCGAATTCGTTGAGATACCCGGGGCTGTACTTCGGGTCGGGCAGGATCTGCCGCAGCCAGCGGTACGGCTTGCGGCGCCGCCACTCTCGCGGATATCCGACCGAGACCTCCTCGAAGCGCACCCCGTCGTACCAGGTGGTGCGCGGGATGTGCAGGTGCCCGTACACCGAGCAGACGGCGTTGTAGCGGGTGTGCCAGTCGGCGGTCGCGGTGGTGCCGCACCACAGCGAGAACTCCGGATAGAACATGGCGTCGCAGGGCTCGCGCACCATCGGGAAGTGGTTGACCTGGACGGTGGGCATCATCCAGTCCAGCTCTTCGAGACGGCTGCGGGTGTAGGCGATGCGCTCCCGGCACCAGGCGTCGCGGGTCGCGTAGGGCTCGGCCGACAGGAGGTACTCGTCGGTGCCGACGATGTTGCGCTCTTTGGCGATCGCGAGCCCCTCGGCCTTGGTTCCGGCGCCCGCAGGCAGGAACGAATAGTCGTAGAGCAGGAACATCGGCACGATGGTCGCCGGCCCGCCCTCCTCGGTCCACACCGGGAACGGATGCTCGGGAGTGACGATGCCCATCTGGTCGCACATGTCGACCAGGTAGTCGTAGCGGGCCTTGCCGAAGATCTGCATCGGGTCGCGGTTGGTGGTCCACAGCTCGTGGTTGCCCGGCACCCAGATGACCTTGGCGAACCGTTTGCGCAGGAGATCCAGCGCCCAGCGGATCTCATCGGTGCGTTCGGCGACGTCACCGGCAACGATCAACCAGTCGTCGGGAGAGGACGGATACAGCGACTCGGTGACCGGCTTGTTGCCGGTGTGCCCGGTATGAAGGTCACTGACCGCCCAGAGCGTGGGGCGTCGGTCGTCAGTCACGACACATCAGCCTACTGGTGTGCCAGGCAGCGAGCTGGTCCGGCAACTAGAACATGTTCTAAGTTCTGGTCCCGGACGTTTTCACCGACCGTTACACTCCGCAACAGGAGTGCACGGCAGCGGCGGTCCGACCGCCGCAGGACGAAGGGATGGCGATGCTCGCCAAACTGCGACTGCTCTCGGTGCTGTGCACACTGCTGGCAGCCGTGATCGTGGTCTGGCAGACCGACCCCGTCTCCGACTCCGCCGTCGACCCGGTGCAGCTGCGCTCGACCGACGCGCCGCTGACCACGATCAAATACCCGGTCGTCGAGACCGTCGACCCCCGCCCGTTCGACCCGTGCCAGGACATCCCGCTCGAGGTGGTGCAGCGCATCGGCTTGGCCTTCACCCCACCGACGCCCGAGGACGGGCTGCGCTGCAAGTTCGACGCGGGCAACTACCAGATGGCGGTCGAGGCGTTCGTCTGGCGCACCTACGAGGAGACCCTGCCGCCGGACGCCGTCGAACTGGACATCAACGGCAAGCGCGCGGCGCAGTACTGGATCATGAAGCCGACCGACTGGAACAACCGTTGGTGGATCACCTGCATGGTGGCGTTCAAGACCGACTACGGGGTGATCCAGCAGTCGCTGTTCTACTCGCCGATCTACAGCGAACCCGACCCGGACTGCATGCAGACCAACCTGCAGCGCGCCCACGAGCTGAGCCCGCACTACATCTACTGAGCGTCACGCGCGCTCGAGTCGGTCGGTCGGAATCGAACGCTCCAGCATGCCGTAGGTGTGTTCGCCGTCCCACGAGTACCGCACGCCGGCCTGCTGCAACGCGGGGAAGGTCCAGTTGGCCATCTTGGCCAGCTGGTCGGCCGGCACAGTGCTCGGGTCGGTGATGTCGTGTGTGGACACCACGGTCAGGCCGTCGATGCCCACGATGCCGTCCGCGGTTTCCAGCACCACGGGAACGTCCTCCCCGATCGGCTGCAGCCGCCGCAACCACGGCGCCTCCACCACCCGCGCCGGCCGCAGCGGACCGTCGCCGTCGAAGACGTATCCCTCATTGAACGTCGGGGCACCGTCCGGACGCGGGGGGTAGGCGATGTAGCCGAAACCGCGGCCGCTGGGGAACAGCGCCGACTGCCAGCAGTGTCCCCAGAACCCTTCGAGCTTGCGCACACCCTGGCGCTTGATCCGTAGTCCGGAACCGGTGAACGTGTGCCGCTCGGTACCGACGCTGAGCGAGCCCACGGCACGGAACAGTTGTTCGTAACGTGGGCCGCCCATCAGGTCCCCGGTGACGGAGGTCTGCAGGGACGACGCGGCGTCGGGCAGCAGCGCCCCCTGCACCCAGGGCGGCGACGCCATGGTGGCCTCGACGTCGAAACGCACGTCGACCAACGGTCCGTCCTTGCGTCCGGCGACCAGATCGGAGGAACTCGTATGCACCAGTTTCCCGTCGAACGTCATTGTCCAGGTGTCGAATTCACGCACGCAGGTGAAAGACAGCGGACCTGCGCCCAGCACCCGGGGCGCACCGTCGGCACCGGCAACCGGGCGGCTCGGGGCGTCGTCGCGGATCCGGAACACCCGGCCGTCCGGAAACGCGACGTTGACCTGCAACCCGTGCGCATCCCAGGTCTCGGCGACGGCCTCGATCCCGACCCGGGGCAGCCCGAGACGACCGTCGTCGTCGAACACCCAGAAACTCACCGAGTCCCGCATCAGCGGATCGTCGGGACGGGAAGCGAAGGTCAGCTCCCGCTGCGGGTCGAGCCCACCGGTCATCTCGACTGTCATGACGAGATCTTCACCTTTCCCTGCGGTCGATCCAGCGCTGAGCATGCGCGACGTAGTCGGCGAACCGCGGCCTGACCGACTCGTCGTCGAGTCCGAACTCCGACGGTTCAACGGCCGGTCGGGGCTCCCGGTGCTGCGCGTTGTGCGCCCACCAGGTCTGCATGCCGGACACGAACTCCTCGGTCACTTCTTCGCCCAGCCAGCCGTAGAGCGCACAAACCTCGCCGACCGGGTCGTCGGCCATGGCGCGGAAGTCGATGTCGAAGAAGCGGTGGTCGGCGTCGCCTCGCCGGAACGCGACCGCCCGCTGCATCCCCACCGACCACTGATGTGCGTTCAGCTCCCCCAGGTAGCGCCGGTCGAGGTGATCGCTGAACCCGCCGACGATGTCGGCGTACACCTCGGCGACCGACACCAGCACATCGGTCGGGTCGCGGTGGGTCATCACGAACCTGGCGTCGGGGAAGATCCGGTCCAACTCGGTCAGTGACAGCACGTGCGCCGGTGACTTCAGTCGCCACGGCCTCCTCGGCTGCCCCCATTGCAGGAGTTTGAGCACGCGCCGTTGGTAGGCGTAGGTCGACGTGAAATCGGCCCGCTCCATGAGCCATTCGGAGTAACTCGGGATGTGCGCGAAGGCCTGGAAGATCTGCGAGGTGAAGTTCAGCGCCATCAGGTCCAGGCATTCGGCGGGGCCGTCCGTCCCGGTCGGAACGTGATGGCGGCTGCCGGCCACGACCCGGTGGCCGGCCGGTATGCGGGGGTCGACACCGGTGACCGTCGACGGCGGCGGGCAGGGTCGGGCGGCTTCCCAGCTGTGCAGGTACCGCACTGCCGGGTCCTGGGCGAGCAGGAAGGACAACGCCGTGGAGCCGGTGCGCGGCAGCCCGAGCCCGAACAGCGGTGCGTCGATCGGTTCCTCGTCGATGTCAGGGTGACGCCGGTACCAGTCCTCGACCTGTAAACGCTGACAGAGGTGCTCGATGATGCGCGGATACAGGAACGCCGCGCCCCGGTCGTTGAGCCGAGCCTCCCGATCCAGCGCGCCGAGCAGGATCTCGAGACCTTCGCGGAACGTGTCGTCGCCGAAGTCGTGCAGACCGGTCTGTTCGGTTGCGGTGCACAACAGTTCGGTCGGTGATGCCACGCCGCACCTCCTCGGACGAACATTCGAGACAGTACACTGTCATCAATATGGACGCAGCGTCAAGCAACACACGGACCTACAGAAGCTCGACGCGCCGCAAGCAGGCCGAGCAGACCCGCGAGCGCATCGTGTCCGCCGGAAGTGAACTGGTACACCAGTACCGGAGTTGGGACTGGCGCGCGCTCACCTTCCGCGCGGTGGCCGAACGCGCCGGAGTCGGTGAACGTACCGTCTACCGTCACTTCCCCACCGAGCGCGACCTGCACGACGCGGTCATGCGACGGCTGGAGGACGAAGCCGGAATCGACTACGACGACGTAGATCTCGGCAACCTCACCGAGACCACGAACCGATTCTTCGCCTCGCTGCAACGGTTCACCGTCGAACGGACCGTGCTCCGACCCCAGGAGCCGGTGTTCACCGGAGCCGACGAACGCCGGCGGCGCGCGCTGCTGCGCGCCATCGGCGACGCCGCGCCGGACTGGCCGGAGCATCAACGGCGAGCGGTCGCAGGTCTGCTCGACGTGTTGTGGAACCTGCCCGCCTACGAACGCCTGGTCGACGCCTGGGATCTGACCGCCGTCGACGCATCGGAATCGCTGACTTGGCTCGTCGACAAGGTCATCGCCGCCGTCCAGGCCGGCGAGGCACCTCCGACCCGTCAGTAGTGTTTGCCCTGTGAGCTCCCGAATCGCGCGACAGGCCCGCCACACCGTCAGCCGGATACTGAAGCTCCCACCCCCGGTCTGCGACTTCGACATCCACCGCTCGATGCGGGTCCCGATGCGCGACGGCGTGGATCTGGTCGCCGACCACTACGCACCGCACACCCCCGACCCGGCCGGGACCCTGCTGGTGCGGGGGCCCTACGGGCGCGGATATCCGTTCTCGGTTCTGTTCGGCTCGTTCTACGCCGCGCGGGGCTACCACGTCGTCCTGCAGAGCGTACGCGGCACCTACGGCTCCGGCGGCGAGTTCGACCCGTTCGTCAACGAGATCGCCGACGGCGCAGACACCGCGACGTGGTTACGCGAACAGCCCTGGTTCACCGGCACTTTCGCCACCATGGGCTTGTCCTACCTCGGGTTCACCCAGTGGGCGCTGCTCACCGACCCTCCCCCGGAACTCAAAGCCGCGGTGATCACCGTCGGACCCGACGATGTCAGCGGACCCCGTTGGGGCGCAGGATCGTTCGGTCTCAACGACTTTCTCGGCTGGAGCGATCTGGTCGGACATCAGGAGGACCCCAACCGACTGCGCACCCTGCTACGGCAGGTCGGCGCGCAGCGCCGGGTCACCGAGGCCGCCCTGCGCCTGCCCCTCGGCGAGGCCAGCCGCGAACTGCTCGGCGACAACGCGCCGTGGTTCGAATCGTGGCTCGACCACCCCGACCGTGACGACCCGTTCTGGACGCACGTGCACCTGCGCGACCGATTGGGACGCACCGAGGTGCCGGTGCTGCTGCTGACCGGATGGCAGGACCTCTTCGTCGACCAAACCGTCGAGCACTACCGCATGCTCTCCACCCGAGGCGTACCCACCGGCCTGACGGTCGGGCCGTGGACCCACGGCCAGCTGATGACCAGCGGAGCTCCGACGGTGCTGCGGGAGTCGCTGGACTGGTTGGCGACCCACCTGGGCGGCGCCGATCCGTCCCGCACGGCCCCGGTGCGCATCCACCTCGCCGGCCGCGGCTGGATCGAGCTGCCGGCCTGGCCACCGGTTATGCCCGAACAAGTGCTGTACCTGCACCCCGGGCGGCGGCTTGCGAGCACTGTGCCCGAAGCGGGTACCTCGGCGACGTTCGTCTACAACCCCGCCGACCCCACACCGACCGTCGGCGGGCGACTGCTCTCCCCCGCGGGCGGCTACCGCGACGACACCGAGTTGGGCCGCCGCGCCGACGTGCTCACCTTCACCGGTACCCCGCTGCCGGCGGATCTGTGTGTCGTGGGCCGACCGGTGCTCGAGATCGAGCATTCGTGCGACAACCCGCACAACGACCTGTTCGTCCGTATCAGCCAGGTCGATCGTGCGGGCGCGTCCCACAACGTCAGCGACGGGTATGTCGCCTCGGCCCCGGACACGGGTGTCGTGCGCATCGAACTCGACCCGGTCGCGTGGACCTTCCCCGCCGGTTCCCGGATCCGGGTCATGGTCGCGGGCGGATCCCATCCGCGGTTTCTGCGCAACCTCGGAACGGGTGAACCCGTCGCCACCGCGACCACGGTCCGCACGGCGCGACACACCGTGCATCTCGGCGAGGCGACCCGCCTGGTGCTGCCCGCCGGACCCGAGCCCCCGTCAGCCGACTGAGACGCGCACCTGCTCGGCGATCGTCTCGAGCGCGTCGGCGCGATGGACCGGCGCACCCCATTCGGGGTCGACCGGCAAGGTGACCCAGCTGCTGCAGCCCCGATGCTCGGCGGTGCGTTGCAGACGTAGCGGTTCGAGCAGCGGCGCCGCAGACACCACCAGCGCTGCCAACCGGTGCCGGGGACGGAAATCCAGGCGATCCGCGCGGATGGACTCGTCGGTCCAGATGTGGTGGGCGGCGATCGCATCGAGGTTCTCGGGCCGGCGGACCTCGACCGCGGCGACCACCCGGGCGCCGGCGCGCAGCGTGACCGTGTCGTCGGTGCTGTCTTGCGCGGCGGCGGCGAGCAGATCCCGATGCTCGGGCCGGACGCGGGGCGGGTGACTGTGCGCGACGGTCGGGAACAGCAGGAAGCGCGACGCGGCGACCTCGAACCGCTTCTCCCCGATGCCTCCCTTGCGCAGGAGCACTGTCTGGCGCCCGGCGAGCAGCGCGTGGATCGCCGCGCTCCATTCCTTGAGGGCGGGCTGGGCGACAGGTGGGGTCATGGCGAACTCATGCGGGCGCGTACCTCCGGGCGCCGTAGCGGCGGAACGGTTTTCGGGGGTTGGCGCCGCGGTGGCAGTCCGGCCAGCAGCCGCCGCGTCGACGCGGCGACTTCGGCCACGGCCGTTTCGAACGCTTCGGAGTTGTGCTCCGTCGGCCGGGTGATGCCGCTGACCTTGCGCACGTACTGGCGTGCGGCGGCCTCGACCTCCTCGTCGGTGGCCGCCGGTTCCAGCCCGCGCAGCTCGGTGATGTTTCGGCACATGGGATCCACGATAGGGCGACACGGCCCGGGCCGATACGGTGAGCGGGTGAGCCAAGACGACATCCTGCTGATCGACACTCGAGACCGCGTCCGGACGCTGACGTTGAACCGGCCGCAGGCCCGCAACGCGCTGTCGGCGGCGTTGCGTTCGCAGTTCTTCGAGGCGCTCCGACAGGCGCAGGCCGACGACGACGTCGATGTGGTGATCGTGACCGGCGCCGACCCGGTGTTCTGCGCCGGTCTGGACCTCAAGGAACTCGGTGACACCACCGAGCTGCCCGACATCTCGCCGAAGTGGCCGCCGATGACCAAGCCGGTGATCGGCGCGATCAACGGCGCGGCGGTGACCGGTGGGCTGGAGCTGACGCTGTACTGCGACATCCTGATCGCCTCAGAGCAGGCGAAGTTCGCCGACACGCATGCCCGGGTCGGGCTGCTGCCGACCTGGGGCCTGTCGGTGCGGCTGCCGCAGAAGGTCGGCGTGGGCATGGCCCGGCGCATGAGCATGACCGGTGACTACCTGAGCGCAGACGAAGCGCTGCGTTGCGGCCTGGTGACCCAGGTGGTGCCGCACGACCAGCTGCTCGACACCGCGCGTCGGATCGCGGCGTCGATCGTCGGCAACAACCAGAAGGCGGTGCGGGCGCTGCTGGCCTCGTACCACCAGATCGACGAGACGCAGAACGGCGCGGCCCTGTGGCAGGAGGCCGCTGCGGCCCGCGTCTGGATGAGCAGTACGTCCGGGGATGACATCGCGGCCAGTCGCGGTTCGGTGATGGAGCGCGGCCGCGACCAGGTTCGGCCATAGGACCCGGCCGCGACCAGGTGCGCTGACCCCCGTTTCGGCGACCGCGCGTGTCTGCGCCGCGCCACGCTGGTAACGGGCACCAATTTGCGCGCGCTCGTCGCCGTTGACAGCACCCGGGAGGTACACGGCACCCTCGAAGCATGAGTGACGAACCGGCCCCGGCCGTCAACCATCACGGCGATCACCCCGGCTTCAGCGGCCTGACCGGCACCCTGTGCGCGCTCATTTTCCTGCTCACCGGGCGGCGCTCCGCCCGGCTGGCCGCCGACCTGACCGGCGTCACCGCTGACGACCGGGTCCTTGACATCGGCTGCGGACCCGGCGTTGCCGTGCGGGAAGCGGTCCGGCGCGGTGCGCACGCCACCGGCGTGGACCCGTCGACGTCGATGTTGACGATCGGTCGCGCGGTGTTCGGCCGCGCGGGCATCAACCTCGTCGAAGGCGGAGCCGAGGCGCTGCCGGTGCCCGATTTCTCGGCGACCGTGGTGTGGGCGTTGGCCACCGTGCACCACTGGCCTGACGTCGAATCCGGCCTGGCCGAAGCACATCGGGTCCTGCCCCCTGGTGGCCGATTGCTCGCGGTCGAGCGGAAGAGCCCAGCCGGTGCGACCGGATACAAGAGCCACGGCTGGACCGACGCGCAGGCGACCGCCTTCGCCGATCTGTGCCACGCCGCCGGATTCAGCGGCGTCACCGTCGGCTCCGAGCGTATGGGGCGACGCGACGTCTGGGCGGTCACCGCGGTCCGATCGTGACGGGGCGCGCGCTCGACGGCCACGAGCGCGCCCAAATGCGGCCCAGATCGCGGCGTGTCGCCCAGCAGACGCGCGCGGTCGCCGAAACCAGGTGACCGGCCCGACTAGGTGACGGTGCCCGGGACGAGCCAACGGCCGGAGAGCACCCGCCAGCCGACGAAGACCAGCCGCAGCACCATGAAGGTGCTCAGTCCGGCCCAGATCCCCAGCAGCCCCCACCCGAACGCCAGAGACAACCACACCAGCGGCAGGAAGCCCAGCAGAGCGCTGGCCAGCGTGGCGTTGCGCATGAACTTCGCATCCCCGGCTCCGAGCAGTACCCCGTCGATGGCGAAAACGACTCCTGCGACCGGCAATTGGGCGACGAGGAACCACCACGGCACCGAGATCTCGTCGAGCACCGAACGGTCATCGGTGAACAGCGCCGGCACCACCGAGGCGCCGAGTGCGAACAGCGCCGCCAACACAGCAGCAGCCACGGTGGAGAACACCGTCACCCGCCACGCCACCGACTTGGCGTGCACGAGCTGCCCAGCACCGAGCGCGGCGCCGACGAGCGACTGCGCGGCGATCGCCAACGAATCGAGCACCAGCGCCAGGAAGTTCCACAACTGCAGCACCACTTGGTGCGCGGCGACCGCTGGCGCCCCGAACCGGGCGGCCACCGCCCCGGCGGAGACGAAGCACGCCTGGAACGCCAGCGTCCGCATCACCAGATCGCGCCCCATCACCACCTGCGCGCGCAGCACCGAAAGCCGCGGTCGCAGTGCGACCTTCTCCACGAGCAACGCCCGGAAGAAGAACGCGGCGGCCAGCCATTGTCCGACGATATTGGCGACCGCCGAACCGGTCAACCCCAATTCGGGCGCGCCGAGTAGTCCATACACCAGAAGTGGGCACAGCACCGCCGACACCGCGAAGCCGAACACGACATAGTGCAGCGGACGCACCGTGTCCTGCACGCCGCGCATCCATCCGTTACCGGCGGCCGCGACCAGGATCGCGGGCACGGCCAAGCTTGCCACCCGCACCCACGGCAGCGCCGCGTCGGCGATGTCACCGCCGGCGGCCAGCGCCGAGACCAACGGCACGGCGGTCAGTTGGACCGCGACGACCACCGCGGTACCGATCCCCAGCGCCAGCCAGGTGGCCTGCACGCCCTCCTCGACAGCGGCAGTGCGGTTACCGGCGCCGTAGAACCGTGCGGCGCGCGCGGTGGTGCCGTAGGACAGGAACGTCAACTGCGAACTCAGGACGCCCATGATCAGCGCACCGATCGCCAGCCCGGCGAGGCTGAGCGCGCCCAGACGACCGACCACGGCGAGGTCGAACAGCAGGTAGAGAGGTTCGGCCGCCAGCACTCCCAGCGCGGGGAAGGCCAACGCAGCAATCCGCCGACCGGTGGCCGGCGCGGTCGGATCAGTCAACGCGCTGTCGGAGCGGGTCAGTCGAGCGCACTGCGCAACGCGGCGACGACGTCCTCGGCAGTGCCCAGCGCGGTGTACCCGGCAGCCAGCCGGTGCCCGCCGCCGCCGAAGGTAGCGCCGACGGCGGAAACATCGAGATCTTTCGAGCGCATCGACACTGACCACTGTTGCGGCGCAGTCTCTTTGAACACGGCGGCCACTTCGGCCTCCTGAGTGGTGCGCACGATGTCGACGATGCTCTCGACCTCCTCCGGGCGCGCAGCCGACCATTCGTCGTGCGGCACCATGGCGTAGACCAGGCCGCGGCCGCCGGCGGCGTCGGCCGCCAGGCGCGCCGAACCCAGCACCCGCGACAGCATCGGCAGCCACGCGAACGGATGGCTGTCGAGCAGCGTGCGGCTGATCCCGGCGTTGTCGACACCGGCCTCGACCAGCCGGGCCGCCAACCGGTGCGCCCGGGCACTGGCCCAGCGGAACGATCCGGTGTCGGTGGTCAGCCCCGCATACAGGCAGTGCGCGACACCCACGTCGAACGGCTTGCCCCACGCATCCAGCAGATCGGCGACCAGCATCGTCGTCGAATCGGCTTTCGCATCGACGAAGTTGGCGGTGCCGAACAAGGTGTTGGAGGTGTGATGATCGATGACCAGCACCTGGCGACCGGGCCGGAGCAGCTCACCGAGGGCTCCCAGACGGTTGACACTCGGGATGTCCACCGTCACCACGAGGTCGGCGTCGCGCCGCATCCGGTCCGGCGGCACCAGCAGATGGCAGCCGGGCAACGTGTAGAGCGATTCGGGCAGTGTCTCGGGCGCGGCGAAGCTGACCTGCACCTCACTGCCGACCTGCTCAAGCACCTGGGCCAGGGCCAGGCCGGCGCCGATGGTGTCCGCGTCGGGGAACACGTGGCAGACCACGCTGACGCTGGTCGCAGCTGAAAGCAGCCCAGCAGCCCCGCGCGCGTCCACGCGGGTACCCACAGGTCCGACCACGGCTGCATCAGCCGTCGGTTCGATCGCCGTCATCGCTGTCCTCGAGATCGCGCCTAGGGGCCCCCTCCCCGTTTGCATCAGTCAACACGGTACGGGTCGATCCGGCAGGCCGATAGCGCACCCTCCTGACCACGGACGACGCACCGGTGGCGTTGGTTGCGGTTGTGGTGATCCGGTTGCAGACTCAACCGGTGTCGGCGCTGCATTTCATCTCGGGACTACCGCGGTCGGGCTCCACGCTGCTTGCGGCACTGCTGCGGCAGAATCCGAACATCCATGCCGGGATGTCAGGGCCGCTGGCGGGCCTGTTCGACGCCCTGCTGTCCAACATGAGCGCGAGAAACGAGTTCTCGGTGTTCTTGGACGACGCCAAACGCAGGCGCCTCCTGTACGGGCTGTTCGACAGCTACTACGCCGATTGCACCGCAGGCGTCATCTTCGACACCAATCGGAGCTGGTGCGCCCGGATGCCGGCGCTGGCAGAGCTTTTCCCGGAGTCCAAGGTCATTGCGTGCGTGCGGGAACTGCCGTGGGTCATCGACAGCATCGAGCGGTTGGTGCAGCGCAACGTGTTCAGCCCGTCATCGATCTTCGACTACAGCCCCGGCGGCACCGTCTATACCCGGGCAAGCCAGGTCGCCGGCCAGGACGGGATGGTCGGCGGGCCCTACGACGCACTCAAGCAGGCGTGCTACGGCGCTCAACGTGACCGCCTGCTGGTGGTGCAGTACGAGACGCTGACCACCGAGCCCGCCAAGGTCATGCACGCCATCTACGAGTTCATCGGTCAGCCGGCCTTCGAGCACGACTTCACCTCGGTCGACTACGACGTCACCGAATTCGACGAACGCGCGGGAACACCTGGACTGCACACCGTGCACGGAGAGGTCAAGGCCATACCGCGCGACACCGTGCTTCCCCCTGATCTGTTCGATCGCTTCGTCCACGATGCTTTCTGGCGCGACGAGGCCAGGATCCCCGACGGTCTACGGGTCGTCTGAGAGGTCGAGCCGAGCCTGGAAGAGGGGGACGGACCCGCTGGAGCGGGCCCGTCCTCATCGCCTGGTCACCTACGGATTGTCGGTTCCGTTTGTTCCTGTCACGTTCTGGTCGGTAGCCGGCCCGCTCAGGGTGACGTTCGCGGCGGCGCCTCCCGTGTTTCCGTTACCGCCCAGGCCACCCGTGCCGCCGGTGGCCGACGAGTCCGTGACCGCTGAGGCCGCGGACGTCGACGTGACGGTGGCAGCCGCGCCTGCCCCGCCCTTGCCGCCGGTGACACCGACACCGCCGTCGCCACCGAACGCTCCACCGCCGTCGACCTTGCCGCCGCCGGACGCGGTGACGCTGGCAGCGCCACCGGCGCCGCCGAGGCCGCCGAATTCGTCTCCTGCGCCCGCGTTGCCACCCTCGGCTCGCGCGCTGACCGCCGAGCTTCCGGCGCCTCCGGCGACGTTGATGGTGGCTGTGCCGCCGACCGCGCCGGTCGCGCCGGCACCACCGGTCACGGTGCCGTCGGTGACCGAATCGTTGTTGCCGCGGGAGTTGATGGAAGCACCGCCACCGGCACCGCCGTTGACGCCGTTCTGACCCGCTCCGCCGGCACCGCCGGTCACCGTGCCTCTGGAGTGGCTGTTGAAGCCCGTGCCGTTGCTCAACTGGCCGGATCCGATGGTGGCTCCGCCGCCGTTACCACCGGTCACGCCGGAACCCGTACCGCTGCCGCCGGAACCGCCGGTGGCTGTTCCACCGGCAGTCGAGTTGAGGCCGCCCGAGGAGTTGCCGCCCGAGCTGATCTGAGCCCGGCCGCCCGCCGCACCGATTCCGCTGCTGGAACCCGCGCCGCCGGTGCCGCCATAGCTGTAGCCGTCAGCGGACGAACCCGTGCCGACGGAGATGATCGTGCCCACGCCGCCGACGCCGCCCTTGCCGCCGCTGGTCGCATTACCACCGGCCCCGCCGCGGGCGAAGCCGCTGGAGGTGCTGTTGTCGCCGCGGCCGGAATACAGACCGGTGTTGATGTAACCGCCGGCGCCATTGCCACCGACGCTGCCCGAGCCGTCGCCGAAACCGCCGGCCCCGCCGAGCGCGGTACCGCTGGCGTGGCTGCCTGCGCGCTGCGCCGCGATCTGGCCCAGGGCTCCGGTGCCACCGGTACCGCCGTTGAGGCCAGCGCCACCCGTACCGCCGGTGGCAGCGCCTTCGGCGCTGCTGTTCACCGCTGTCGCGGTGATGACCGCGTTACCGCCGTTCCTGCCAGTGCCACCGGTGCCGGCTCCGCCGGCGCCGCCGGTTGCGTCGCCGGTCGCCGTACTGCCGGCGGCCGAGGCGTTGACTGTTCCGTTCCCGCCGGCGCCGCCGGTTCCCCCATCGGTACCTGCCCCGCCGGCACCACCTGTGGCGGCAGCGTCGCTGACGGTTCCGCCACCGCTCGCGGTGAGGTTGCCATTGCCGCCGACGCCACCGACACCGCCGTCGGCGTCACCCGCTCCGGCTTCACCGCCGGTCGCGTCGGATCCGGTCACCGAACTGCCCGCGCCCGAGGCCGTGATCACAGCCTTGCCGCCGGCGGCCGTGTCGGAACCGTCGCCGCCGGCCGCGGTGCTGTCGACGACGGTGGCACCGCTGCTGACGGTCACGGTCGCGCTGCCACCGGCCTTCCCGGATCCGGCGTCGCCGCCGGTGGCGGTGGTGCCGCTGACGACGGTCCCGGTGACCGAGTTCCCGGTGACCGAGATCGCAGCGCTGCCGCCCACTCCGTCCGCCGTGCTGGCACCGGCGATCGCCGAGCTGTCGGTGACCGTGCCGCCGTCGGTGGTGATCTGTGCGGTGCCGCCACCGGTCCCGGTGATGCCGTGCGCGCCCGAGGCGGTGCTGCCCGTCACGGAGTCACCCGCACCCCTGACGACGATCTTCCCCGAGCCGCCGACGCCGCCGTTGACGCCGCCCTGTCCTGCTCCACCGTCGCCACCGGTCACGGTGCCTTCGGCGGTGTTGTTGACCAGGGCCCCGGAGGAGGGTCCCGCGCTGACTACAGCCTGACCGCCGGCCCCGCCGACCACCCCGGCACCCGTGCCGGTGCCGCCGTCGCCGCTGGTGGCAGTCCCGCTGGCGTGGGATCCGCCACCCATCGCCACCACCTGTGCGAGCGACCCCGCACCGCCCTTGCCGCCGGCGGAACCCGCACCCCCGGCGCCGCCGTAGGTGGAGCCGCTGGCCGTGGAGTTGTCCCCGGTGGCGAGCACGACCGACATGCCTCCGACACCGCCGGTGCCCCCCGTGGTCGCGCTGCCACCGGCACCGCCGAGGGCGTACCCGCTGGCGCTGCTGCCGGCTCCGCCCGCGTAGTAACCGGTTTGGATCCAGCCGCCGCTGCCGTTTCCGCCGGTGCTGCCGACACCATCGCCGAATCCGCCGGCACCGCCGATACCTGTGCCGGTCGCTGTGCTGTTTATCCGTTGAGCGAATATGCCGCCCTGAGCGCCCGCACCCCCGACGCCGCCATTGGTGCCGGTGCCGCCGGCACCGCCGACACCCGTGCCGTTGGCCTCGGCACCCGATGCGGTGGCCGAGACCTTGCCTTCGCCGCCGGAACCGCCGGTGCCGCCGTCGATGCCGACGCCACCCGCGCCACCGACCGCGCCGTCACCTGTCGCCTCAGCGTGTCCACCGTGCTGGGACAGCACATAGCCGCGGCCACCGGCACCGCCGGTACCCGTGCCGACCGCATTTCCTCCGACACCGCCTGTCGCTGCACCCGTGGCATAGCCGTCGGGATCGGCTGCCCAGACCTCGCCGTACCCGCCGGCACCGCCGATACCGCCTGCGCCAGCCGCCGTGCCGTCACCGCCGAGGCCACCGGCGGCACCGGTCGCCGTCGCACCCTCGACAGCGCCGCCGCGATCGGCACCGGCCAGGGCCTGTCCGCCGGCACCACCGGTACCGCCGCGCGTGTTGTTCACCAGATCGTTGCTGCCGCCGTCACCACCGGCACCACCCGTCGCGGAGCTGTCGGTAACCGTGCTTCCGGCCGCACCCGCGTAGTCGTAGACGCCGACCCAGCCCTGACCGCCGGCGCCACCGTCACCGCCCTTGCCGACACCACCGGCGCCACCGGTCGCGACGCCCCCAGACGTCGCGCCATTGAGCCCGGTGACCTGCGCCGAACCACCGACACCACCGGTGGCTCCGTCGGCGATGGCCGCACCGCCGGCACCGCCGGTGGCGTCGCCGTCGGAGCTGCTGCCGGCCCCGACGGTCAGGATCAGCCCGTAACCGCCGCCCCCGCCGGTGCCCCCGTTGCTGGCTTCACCACCGGCGCCGCCGGTCGCCGTGCCCGCCGACGTGCCCGCGGAGGCCTGGACCCAGGCACCGGCACCTGCGCCGCCGCTGCTACCGAGCCCGGTAGCCGAACCACCGTCGCCGCCGGTGCTGTCGCCGTCGGCGTGGCCGCCCGCACTGGAATTCGTGACACCTTCGCCACCAGCACCGCCGGTCCCGCCGTCGACCCCAGCGCCACCGGCGCCACCAACGCCGCTGCCACTGGCAGAGCTGCCGGCATCGACAGCCTTGACACCGCCGATTCCACCCGCACCGCCGGTCCCGCCGTTGCTGCCGCCGGCCCCGCCTTCGCCACCGGTCGCGGTGCCGGAGGCAGTGCTGCCGGCTCCGTCGGCCAGGACAACCGCCCCGCCCCCGGTTCCGCCCGTACCGCCGGCGGATGTCGCCGTTCCCGCTCCGCCGGCACCACCCGCACCACCGGTTGCGGTGCCGGACGCCGTGCCGCCGTTGCGCTCTTCGATGCGGGCACCACCGCCACCGCCGCCGCCACCGCCGCCGAATCCGCCTGCGCTCGCCGTACCTTCGGCGCCCGCGCCGCCGGCACCGCCCTCACCGGCGGTCGCTCCGGTACCGAAGACGGCACCGGCGCCGCCGGTACCGCCCGCGCCGCCAGAGGCGCTGATGCCGCCGAGGAGTCCGCCCAGACCGCCGGCGCCGCCGGTTCCGCCCGCACTTCCGTTGCCCGAGGTCGAGTCGCCGAACACGCCCTGGGCACCGTCTCCGCCCTGGCCGCCGACGCCGCCGTTGCCGTACTGGCCGGCGTTGCCACCGTCGCCGCCTCTGCCGCCGGGCCGGGTCGGGTCGTCGCTGTCCCAGCCGTCGCCACCGGCACCGCCGTCACCGCCGCTGCCCTCCGCACCGTCTGCCCCCCGCGCACCGTCGGAGCCGCCGGTTCCGCGAGTACCCCGCACACCGGGTGTGCCGCCGAGCGCCGCGTCACCCCGGTTGCCACCGTCGCCGCCGCGGCCGCCGTCCGGAACTGCCGACGTGCCCGCGGTGCCCGCACCGCCGTTACCTGCGTTGCCGCCGTCACCACCGGCGCCGCCCTCGCCACCGTCGCCCCTGGCTGCGGTGGTGGGGATGAAGAAGTAGAGCCGGCCCTGACCTGCGTTTCCGCCGTCACCCCCGGCGCCGCCCTCGGCGCCGTCTCCACCGTTACCGCCATGTCCGCCGCCGAGGGCACCATCGGCACCGTCGTAGCCGTTGCCGCCCCTGCCTCCGACGCCACCAGCGCCGCCGGCCCCTGCTCTGCCCAGGATCCATCCGCCGTCGCCGCCGTCGCCGCCGTTGCCGCCCTTACCACCGGCGGTGGCCGCGGTCGTCGCCGTGCCGTCCTGTCCGTCTTGGCCGTTCGCACCGACGCCGCCGGCACCGCCTTGGCCGCTGATCAGACCACCTCGACCGCCGTTGCCGCCGGCTCCGGCGTTAATCCAGAGCACCCCGGCCCCACCGGCGCCACCGTTGCCGAACCATCCGGCTGAGCCACCGTCACCACCGTTGAAGCCGTCGCCGCCGTTACCGATGAATCCGCCCTTGCCGCCGATGCACGCCAGCCCGACGTTGCAGGTTTCGGCGGTCCAGCTGAAACCGTTGCCGAACAAGATGCCCGCGTTCGGGTGTTCTGCGGTGCCGTCACCGATGAGCAGCAGGTAGCCGATCCAGATCTGGAAGGGCTTGTCCGCCGCTGCGGTGGAGAAGTTGTCGACCAGTGTCTGTGAAGCGATATCGGAGGTCGGCTCTTCGAGCTCACGGCGAGCTGCGCCCATCGTCGCGGCCAGCAGAAGCGACTGTGCGCCCGGGGAATCCGTCGGGGTTCCGTCCGAGAATTCCGAATCGGCGCCGACGACGACAGCCACGACCGGCACTGCGTCCTTTGGAATGACTTGTGCCAAAGCGTCTGTCAGCGGCACGCTCACCACAGGCAGCACGACCCCCGTGGATTGTTGGGCGGGGGCCTCGTCGGCCACATCGATTTGCGCGGTCGAAGTACTGCCATTCGGCGACGCCGGCGTCCACTGCCTTTCAAACTGCGATGACGGCGAATCATGTTGAGCGCGTGACCCGTACGCCCCTGTTCCGCGGGTCTTGGTCGAGGCGGCCGCGGGATCCCCGTCGCCCTCGCCCGGCCGGTCACCGCCCTGCGAAGGGCCATCGCCGGCGGCAGGATCCTGGTCGACCACCGGGTCGCCGGGCGCTTCGCTCGCCGGTTCGCCGTCGTCTTCAACGACGGTGTCGGCATCGTCGGCATCGGATTGGGCTCCGTCGTCGCCGGGCCCTGTCGAGTCCCCGGAACCGGCACCCGACAACGAGCCCGATCCGGCGGCGGGCGAACCGAGGTTCTTCGCCGGCGACGGCGTGTGCCGCCTCTCCGAGGAGCCCGCCGGGCCCGCTGAGCCCGTCGTACCCGTTGTGTCTGCAAGTGCTGCCGGCATGAACGCGGTCACCGCCGCGCCCACTCCCAACGCCACCGCCAGTGCGCCGACGCGGCCGACGTACCTGGACGAGGCACTGGGTTTCGTCATGGCGTGTCTGGGCGAGTACTTCGCCGATGAATGCTTCGACATGGCGTACTTCGGTTTTTGCGCAGCATTCATCACCAAATGTCCCCGTCCGTGAGTGCCTGGGCCCCGTCAGCGCTCTTCCTCAGACCTGCGAGAAACTTGACAGGACGTCTAAAACGTGGCAAACGTAACACCGGCACGGCAGAAAGTCATCAGGAATTGACTATCACGCCAAAAATTTTCGGGACGATGCGTCGCGCAAATCTCAGATGAACACTTCTAACTGCGAATATGCATACATTGACCCTTGTCGCCGCTAACCCTCATCGACGCGTCCCGGCCGGCCACTTCAAGGCGGATAGCGCGAAAGCTACCGGGCGTGCAGAACAAGCAAAGTTGACGAGCGTCGGGTTCAAGATTCGTCACGATGGGGCGGAATCAGCGCTCGAGCGCGCAGCCTCGCGGTAGGGGTCCAGCAGGAATCGCCCCGGAGATCCTCGCCGGGGCCCGAGTCAGCAGCTCACATCCGGTGCGCAGCGTTCGGCGCCCCAGCCCGCGCGAACGCCGGCGTCGGCGTGCAACGGACACCGAGGCTTGCGCCCACGATGGGACGCAACACCCCGGTAACTTTGTCCAGCAGCCGCGCAGGCGGCCGCGGTCAGGATTCGTCGCGCTCGGCGGAATCAGCGCTCGGCGGCGCGGCCTCGCGGTACGGGTCCGCTTCTCCCGCGGGAACCGCACCCTCCCGGATCCTCGCCACATCCTCATCCGCGGCGCGGGCCCGGGCGAGCAGTTCCTCCATCCGGTGCGCGGCGTCGGGCACCGTGTCCCGGACGAACGCCAGCGTCGGCGTGAACCGGACACCGAGGTTCGCGCCCATCTTCGAGCGCAACACCCCGGTGGCCTTGTCCAGCGCCGCCGCGGCGGCCTCGTAGTCGGGCTCCTCGTCGAGCGAGGTGCCCATCACCGTGTAGTACAGCGTGGCGTCGTGCAGGTCGTTGGTGACCTTCGCGTCGGTGATCGTCACGCCGGCGAGCCGAGGATCCTTGATCTCGTACTCGATTGCCGACGCGACGACCGTGCTGATGCGTTTGGCCAGCCGACGCGCCCGGGCCGGATCAGCCATCTAGACCCGTTCCTTCTCGACCAACTCGTAGGTCTCGATGACGTCGCCTTCCTTGATGTCGGAGTACGTCAGCGTCAGACCGCACTCGTAGCCCTCGCGGACCTCGGTGACGTCGTCCTTCTCCCGGCGCAGCGACGAGACGGTGAGGTTCTCGGCGACCACCACGTTGTCGCGCAGCAACCGCGCCTTGGCGTTGCGGCGCATGATCCCCGACTGCACCAGGCAGCCGGCGATGTTGCCGACCTTCGACGAACGGAAGATCGCGCGGATCTCGGCGCGGCCGAGCTCCTTCTCCTCGTAGACCGGCTTGAGCATGCCCTTGAGCGCGGCCTCGATCTCGTCGATCGCCTGGTAGATGATCGAGTAGTAGCGGATCTCGACGCCCTCGCGGTTGGCCAGCTCGGTCGCCTTGCCCTCCGCACGCACGTTGAAGCCGATGATGATCGCATCCGAGGCCGACGCCAGGTTGACGTTGGTCTCGGTGACACCACCGACACCGCGGTCGATGACCCGCAGCTGCACCTCGTCGTCGATCTGGATGCCCAGCAGGGCCTCCTCGAGCGCCTCGACCGTACCGGCGTTGTCGCCCTTGAGGATCAGGTTCAGCTGGCTGGTTTCCTTCAGCGCCGAATCCAGATCCTCGAGGCTGATGCGCTTGCGGCTGCGTGCGGCCAGCGCGTTGCGCTTACGCGCGCTGCGCCGGTCGGCGATCTGCCGGGCGATGCGGTCCTCGTCGACGACGAGGAAGTTGTCACCGGCGCCGGGCACCGACGTGAAACCGATGACCTGGACGGGCCGCGACGGCAGCGCCTCGGTGACGTCCTCGCCGTGCTCGTCGACCATGCGGCGCACACGCCCGTAGGCGTCGCCGGCGACCACCGAGTCGCCGACGCGCAGCGTGCCGCGCTGGATGAGCACGGTGGCTACCGGACCACGGCCGCGGTCGAGGTGCGCCTCGATCGCGACACCCTGGGCCTCCATGTCGGGGTTGGCCCGCAGGTCCAGCGACGCGTCCGCGGTCAGCACGACCGCTTCGAGCAGCGCCTCGATGTTGGTGCCCGCCTTGGCCGAGATGTCGACGAACATGGTGTCGCCGCCGTACTCCTCGGGGATCAGGCCGTACTCGGTGAGCTGACCGCGGATCTTGGCCGGGTCGGCGCCTTCCTTGTCGATCTTGTTGACCGCGACCACGATCGGCACCTCGGCTGCCTGCGCGTGGTTGACCGCCTCCACCGTCTGCGGCATGACACCGTCATCGGCTGCGACCACCAGGATCGCGATGTCGGTGGCCTTCGCACCGCGGGCACGCATGGCGGTGAACGCCTCGTGACCGGGGGTGTCGATGAAGGTGATGGGCCGCTCGGTCCCGTCGAGGTCGACGGCCACCTGGTAGGCGCCGATGTGCTGGGTGATGCCGCCGGCCTCGCCCTCGCGGACGGTGGCGTTGCGGATCGTGTCCAGCAGTCGGGTCTTGCCGTGGTCGACGTGACCCATCACGGTCACCACCGGCGGCCGGTACTCGAGGTCCTCTTCGCCACCCTCGTCCTCGCCGTAGGTCAGGTCGAAGGACTCCAGCAGCTCGCGGTCCTCGTCCTCGGGGGAGACGACCTGCACCTTGTAGTTCATCTCGCTGCCGAGCAGCTCGAGGACGTCGTCACCGACGGACTGCGTGGCGGTGACCATCTCACCCAGGTTGAACAGCGCCTGGACCAGCGAGGCCGGGTTGGCGTCGATCTTCTCGGCGAAGTCGGACAGCGATGCGCCACGCGCGAGCCGGATGGTCTCGCCGTTGCCGTGCGGCAACCGCACACCACCGACAACCGGGGCCTGCATGTTCTCGTATTCGGCCCTTTTCGCGCGCTTCGACTTGCGACCACGCTTCGGGGCGCCGCCGGGACGACCGAACGCGCCGGCCGCGCCACCGCGCTGACCGGGACGGCCACCACCGCCGGGACGACCGCGGAAACCACCACCGGCCGGTGCGCCGCCACCGGCACCGCCGCCGCCGCGGTAGTTTCCACCACCGCCGCCGGGACGACCTGCGCCACCGGGCGTGGGACGGGGACCGCTACCGGGACGCGGACCGCCGCCGGGACGGGGGCCGCCACCGGGAACCGGCCGGGCGCCGGGCGGGCGCGGCGGCATGTTGCCGGGGGTGACGCCGGGACGCGGACCACCACCGGGACGCGGACCGCCGGGTCCGGGGCGGGGACCCTGAGGCCTGGGGATCGGCCGTTCGACCGGTTGCTGAGTGGAGAACGGGTTGTTGCCGACACGCGGGGTACGCGCCGCGGGTCGCGGGGCACCGGGCTTGGGAGACGGCGGACCGGGGCGGGGCCCCGGCGCGGGACCGGGTCGCGGGGCGGCCGGGGCAGCCGGTGGCGCAGCAGCGGCCGGGGCCGC